>NZ_JBFRCS010000005.1:0-210302 GCF_052113185.1 Leifsonia sp. YAF41 | reverse complement strand
GGGTCGGGCTGGGTCTCGACAAGCTCGACCACCGGTTGGGTTGCGCGGCTAAAACAGCGTGTCGCGAGCATGCGGTGATCGAGCCTGTCGAGATCCCGTGAGCCGAGCTCCCAGCGCGGGTGCGTTCGAGGGGGTCGGGCTGGGTCTCGACAAGCTCGACCACCGGTTGGGTTGCGCGGCTAAAACAGCGTGTCGCGAGCATGCGGTGATCGAGCCTGTCGAGATCCCGTGAGCCGAGCTCCCAGCGCGGGTGCGTTCGAGGGGGGGTCGGGCTGGGTCTCGACAAGCTCGACCACCGGTTGGGTTGCGCGGCTAAAACAGCGTGTCGCCGATGTAGCCGTCGGGGCCGCAGCCAGGCGGGATGGCGAACACGGCCGAACCGATGGGAGTGGTCCACTGGTTGAGCAGGTCCAGCTCGTCGAGACGCTTCTGGATCGGCACGAACTGGGCGTCGACATCCGTTTGGAAGCACGCGAACAACAAGCCGGAATTCGAGATCGCCGTTCCGGCAGGCGCCCCATCGTAGTTATATCCCCGACGGAAGATGCGTTGGTTCGGGTCGTCGGAGCGGGCGCGGCGAATATGGGAGTACTCCGGGATGACCGGAAAGCCAAGCGTCGTGGTGGCATCGAAATCCGGTTCGTCAGTCTCGTTCACACCGGTCAGCGGCGCGCCGACGGCCAGCGTGCGGCCGAGTGAGGACTCTCGTCCTCCCCGGTCGAGTTCGTCCCAGGTGTCGAGGTTCATCTCGATCCGGCGCAGAACGAGCCCGGTCCCCCCGAGCAACCACCCGGGGTTGGCCGCTTTCCCCCAGACCAGATTCTCGAAATCGTCGGTACCGGGCACCAGATTCACCGTGCCGTCGACCTGGCCGAACAGATTGCGCATGGTGGTTCCCGGCTTCTCCGAACCCGGAGGGCGGCGGAACCCGGACTGGGTCCACCGCACGGATGCGAACGATCGCGTGTCCTTCAGCAGCATGCGTGTGGCGTGCGCGACGGTCACCGGATCATCCGCCGCGATCTGAAGCAGCAGGTCGCCTCCGTTCCAGGCCTCCTCGAGCCGGTCGATGGTGAATGCCGGCAGGGGGCGCAGCCAGCTCGGAGCCGTGCCGGTCGTGCGGGCCACGAGGCCCGGCCCGAACCCGAAGGTGACCGTGAGCCGGGCGGGAACCATGGCGAGTTCCGGTTCGGAGTCGGCCAGTGCGCTGCGCCCCTGGGTGAGGCGGGCGGCATCGCCCGTGAGGATCTGCATCATTCGCCGCAATCCCGCAGCGTCGACCGAGTCGAGAAGATCGAGAGCGACGAAAGTCACCTGGGCCTGGGGCGGCGTCTCGATCCCGGCCTGATGGGGGCCGTGAAAGTCGATGCTCTCGGAGCCGGTGAGGGCTGGTTCGGTCGTCGCCGGTTGCTCAGCTTTCGCGGTGACGGCGGCGGCGATGCCGACGGATGCTGCAGCGCCGATGCCCGCGGCGGCACCCCCGAGGAGGAGGTGCCGCCGGCTGAGCCGGCGATCAGCGTCGTGCTGATCGGCGGTCATTAGTGCTTCATGTCTTGCATATCGGAGTCAGTCATGTCGGAGTGATCCATGTCGGATTCCTTCATGTCCATGTCCTTCATGTCCATGCCGCCTTCATACGATTCGTTGGCACCGGCGTAGTCCTTCACCGGTGCACTGAACTCATACGTCGAGCCATCCGACAGGGTCAGCGTGAAGGTGGGTTCGTCGCCGGCCTTCAAGGGAGCGGTCAGCCCCATCAGCATGAGGTGGCTTCCGCCCGGCGCGAGTTCGTAGGAACCTCCGGCGGGAATGACAAAGCCGCCCTCCTTGGGCTGCATCATCATCTCCCCGGCGTCGTTCTCCACAGTCTCGTGAAGCTCCGCGGTGGCCGATGCCGCCGTCGCGGCGGAGACAACGGTGATGTCGGCGTCGCTGTCGTTTTCAAGAGTGCCGAAGACGGCAGACATCCCTTCGTCGGCGGCCTTGACCCAGGCATCCTGAATGCTGAGCGACTCGGCCGCACTGGATGTCGCCACTCGCGCGGCAGGCTCGGCCGCCGCGCAACCGGTGGCAACGAGCACTGTCGCCGCGGCGAGGATGATCAGTGTGGGCAGAGTGGTGAATGTTTTCTTCATGTGTTGGTTCTCCTCAGAAGTAGTGAAAATTGATGCGCGTGTGGATCAGTCGCGCGTGTTGTCGGCCGCCCGGCGCCGCGGCCGGAGCACGGTGAAAAGCACGAAGACGACGATGCCCAGGAGGGCACCGCCGATCCCGATGAGCAGAAACGGCGGCGCTGCAGGGGCGTTGCGATCGACGGCGGAATCGGCGGAGGCATCCAGGGCGGGTTCCGCACGCTGTGTTGTTCCCGCTGCCCCCTTCGTAGCGGACCCCTTCGCATCCTTCGCGGCAGGCGCCGCCGTAGCTGCGGTCACCTCGCCGACGGCGAAGTCGAAGGTGCCAGAAATCGGATGGCCGTCAGCCGAAACGACCCGCCACCGCACCTGATAGCGCCCATCGGGCATGTCGGCGTCGAGACTCTGGCTCGCCTGTGGACCCTCTACCCGCATGTCCCCTGACACCCAGTTGTCCCCGGCATCGTCGACGACGAGGATCGTCGCGCCGATCTCGAGGATGTTGTCGGTGAACACCATGCTCACCTCCGGCGGTGCGCCAGTCAGGTGCTCTTTCGACGACGGGGTCGTCGAGAGAACCTGGTCATGCGCGTGCGCCGCGGTGGGCGGCGTCGCCACGATCAGTGCGGAGGCGACGACCACCCCCACTGAGCACGCAATCAAGAGACGGCGGATAAACGATCTGGTCACGGATGACACTCCAGGATGTTCCGGGGTCGACGACGAAGGCCGTCGGTCTATACGTAGGTCCCACGGGGCAGGCATGACGTCGCCGCCACCGGGGGTCCCGCGATCAGGCGCGCGACAGAAGGCCGCGATCGCCAGAATTGATGCGGGTCAGAGAGGCAGGAGCGCGAGGAGCGGCGGTCCGCGGTGCGGGCGGCCAGACAGAATCACGCCGAGGTCACGGAGGCCGAGCCTGTGGGCGATCGCCACACGCATCCGCACCGGGTTGACTGGCGCTGAGGGCAGAACACAGGTGCGGGGAATCGAAACGGCGACCCAGATGGTGCGGGCCAACTCAACAAGGGACCAGAACGCGGTCTCACCGCGACGCAGGGCGACCACCGTGATCACGGCAGCGAGCAGATGCGCCGCCCACATCGTCTGATCGGTGTGCAGGTGCGGCGGGGCCGACGAGACGGCGGCGACTTCGAGAACGACCGCGCCGTGCTGGTGCGCGGTCATGGGGCTGACCAGCGACGTCGTGGGGAGGCCCGAACCCAGGCTGAACAGAAAATGAAAAGCGAACTGACTCAGGGCGACCGAGAGGCCGAGACGGATACGCGACAAGGTGGCGCCGGTCAGGGCTACCGAGGCCAGGCCACCGAACACCAGCGCGAGCACGACACCCAGGAGCCCGGGAGGAGCGCCTCCGCCGGCGACATGTGAGAGCGCTGCGATAAAAACAGAGAGACCTGCGGTCAACCAGCCACGGAGTACCCGTGCCCATCTGGTGGCCACAACCCGCTCCCCACGCTTCGATTCAGATGCTTCGTGCACTAACCATATCGTGTCGGCAAGCATGGCGGATGGTCGTGACCGCGGTGGGTGCCGAAATCAGGAGTGGAGGCGTGTCGGTCGAGCCTGGCCCGCAGACCAGTGGGCTCGCGTTTCGCGACACGCACTCCCTTCCTGATTTCGGTTCAGTGCTTCCGGCGGGGGTCTCGACAGGCTCGACCAACGGGTTCTCGGTGATCGAGCCTGTCGAGATCTCGTGAGCCGATTTCCGAACGCAGTGCACGTGTGAGGATCGACCGGCGGGGGTCTCGACAAGCTCGACCAACGGATTCGACCAACGGGCTATGCGAGCGGCGGGGTGCGCGGCGGCGTCGTGCGCCGCGAGCCGGTCGCCTCGAACGCTGCGGCGAGGGTGAGCAACGCGGTGTCGTCATACGCCCGGCCGGCAAACGTCAGGCCGACCGGCATCCCGATGTCGGCCATTCTGCCCATCGGAACCGTGACCGTCGGGATGCCGAGGTGGCGCGGCACCAGGTTGCCGTTCGCCACCCACACGCCGTTCCGCCAGCCGAGATCGGCGGATGCCTCGTTCACGTCCATGTCGGCGGGGCCGACATCCGCTACAGCCGGGAACACGACGGCGTCGAGTCCCAGGTCGTCCATCCACCGTTCGAGATCGATCCGGCGGGTCTCCTCCAAGCCGCGGAGACCGCCCTCGAGCTCGGGAATCTCGGTGAAATGCGCGACCGGGTGCTCGCGCACCTGAGCCGGATACTCGGCGATATCGTCGTCGAATCCGTCGTAGCGGTCGGGCAGGGACACCGCCGGGTGCGGAAAGATCGTCAAACCGTCAACGTCGACGAGCGTGTGCAGCGCGGGGTCGCCGTTGGCCTGCAGAAAGTCCTCCCAGGCCCACGCCGACAGGTCGACGATCTCACGCCGCAGGAACGCGGGGCTCACGAGTCCGCGAGTGAAGATCGTCGGTGCGCCCGGCCGGTCGCCCTCGTAATTCGAGACGACGGGAAAGTCGACGAGCACCACCTCGGCGCCGGCCGCCTCGAGATCGCGCCGTGCGGCATCCCACAGCTCGATGACCGACGCGCGGGTTTCGATGCTTTGGCCGGTCGACCCGCCGATGCCCGGGTTCTCGCCCGTTCCGGCGTCGGGGTCGGAGTTCACGTACATGCGGGGGAGGCCGAAACGCTTGCCGGCGAACGGCGACGCGGCACCGGCGGCGGATGCCGCGAGCGAGACATACGAATTCGGCCGAACCTTGGAGGCGGCCGGGATCTCCACCCACGGCTGCGCTCGCCAGAAGTCGCCACGCGTTTCCGGATCATCGGCGACGATCACGTCGAGCACCTCGAAGAGGTCATTCATCGTGCGGGTGTGCGGCACGACGACATCCATCGTGGGAACCAGCGACCAATTGCCTCGCACCGAGATCACCCCGCGTGACGGCGTGTAGGCGCAGAGTGCGTTGTTCGACGCGGGGGCCCGGCCGCTTGACCAAGTCTCCTCGCCGAGGCCGAACGCCCCGAAGCTCGCGGCGGTCGCGGTGCCGGAACCGTTTGACGATCCCGAACCGAACGCACTGGTCAAGAACTCGGCGTTGTACGGGCTCTCCGCCCGGCCGTAGACCCCACGCTGCATGCCGCCGTTGGCCATCGGGGGCATGTTCGTCAGGCCGATCAGCACGGCGCCGGCTGCGCGCAGCCGTTCGATCGTGAACGCGTCGCGTTGCGCGACGAGGTGGGCGAAGGCGGGCGACCCGGCGGCGGCGGTGAGTCCCGTCGCCAGGTAGCTGTCCTTCGCGGTGTAGGGGATGCCGTCGAGCGGGCCGAGCGTTTCGCCGCGGGCCCGGCGCGCGTCGGATGCCCGGGCGTCGGCCGCCGCATCGGGATTCATCACGACGAGCGCGTTCAAGCGGATGCCGCCCCGATCGTAGGCCTCGATGCGGTCGAGGTAGGCGGTGAGCAATTGCTCGCTCGTCAGCCGGCCCGATTCGAGGGCGGCACGGAGCTCGGCGATTGACGCCTCGACGACATCGAATTGGGGCGCGCTCATGGTTAGGCGCCCAGCGCCGGTTGCTGCTGCGTGATGCAGTGGATGCCGCCCCCGCGAGCAAGGATCGGCCGCGCGTCGATCGTGACGACTTTTCGGCCCGGGTAGGCCTCCGCCAGAATCGCGGCAGCCCGGGCATCGGCTTCCGGCTCGCCGTAGCCGCAGGCGATGACACCGCCGTTGACGACGAGGTGATTCACATAGCTCCAGTCGACGAAACCCTCGTCGTCGCGGAGGGTGTCGGGCGCGGGCAGCTCGATGATCTCGAAGGGCCGGCCGGCGGCATCCGTCTGCGTCTCGAGGAAGGCCTTGAGGTCACGGGTCACCTCGAAATCGGGGTGCGCGGGGTTCAGCTGCATGTGCAGCAGGAGGCGTCCGGGAGAGGGGATGGTGGCGACCATGTCGACGTGGCCGCGGGTGCCGAAGTCCTCATAGTCGCGAGTGAGACCGCGCGGCAGCCACACCACGTGGGTGGTGCCGAGGGTGCGCGCGAACTCGGTTTCGATGCGGGCCTTGTCGGCGTAAGGGTTGCGTCCCGGGTCGAGCTGCACGGTGTCGGTGGCGAGAACGGTGCCCTCGCCGTCGACGTGGATGGCTCCGCCTTCGTTGACGAGAACGGAGCTGACCAGCTCCGACCCCACCTGGGCCGAGACGAAGCGGGCGATCTCGCGGTCGTGCTCCCAGGTCGACCAGGCCGGAGCGCCCCAGCYGTTGAAGATCCAGTCGACCGCGCCGAGAACACCGGGGCGTTCGTCGTCGACAACGAAGGTGGGGCCGAAATCCCGCACCCAGAAATCGTCGAGCGGCACCTCGATGCGCGTGATCTGGCTGCCGAGCATGCGCTCGGCGCGTTCATGCTCCGACGGGTCAACGAGCATCGTGACGGGTTCGAACTCGGCAACGGCGTGGGCCACGGCGGTCCAGGCCGCGTAGGCCTCTTCGGCCGAGGCGGCGTCCTCGCCGAGCGTCAGTCCGGCACGGGGGAATGCCATCCAGGTGCGTTCGTGCGGTGCGGTCTCGGGGGGCATACGCCAGCTCATGGGATTCCTTTGTGCTGTGCCCCGAGAGGCGGTTGGACAACTTGTTGATCAAATGATCAATAATGTTAGCGAGGTTACTTAGACTGTGGGGATCATGTCAAGACCCCCAGCCCCTCGCGGCACTCGCAAGCCGCCCGCCGAGCGCAGCGCCGAGATTCTCGAGGCCGCGCGCTCGCTCGCTCTCGAGCACGGTCTGGCCGCCGTGACGCTGCGCGCGGTCGCCGCCCGCGCCGCTGTGACCCCGGCGCTCATCGCTCACTACGAACCGAGCATGGATGCCCTCGTCGCCCGCACCTTCGCGACGATTGTGGCGGCGGAGATCGGTGAGATCGGTGAACTGACGACCGGGCTGGCGCCGCGGGAGGAGCTGCGCGTGGTGCTCGACACCCTGCTCGACGGCTCGCGCGCCGACGTCACGGTGATCTGGGTCGAAGCGTGGACGCTTGGACGCCGAAATGAACCGCTTGCGGCGAGCGTTCGCGAGCAGATGGATGCCTGGCAGGCGGTTCTGCAGGAAATTCTCGAGTCGGGTGTCGCGACGGGTGGGTTCACCGTCGACGATGCCCCGGCGACGGCCTGGCTGCTGCTCGGCCTGATCGACGGGTTCACGGCGCAATCGCTGGTGCGCTGGGGCGGTGCCGGTGGTGCCGGCGCCGCAGGGGGAAGCCGCGCGGTTGTTGCGCGGGCGATTGCGACCTTTGTCGGACTGCCGCCGACCGCATTCGGCTGAGTGCTTCGATCACGCGGAGAGGCGGAGAAGATGGAGAGTTTCGACATCGAGGCGGTGCTGTGGGAGCCTGCTGCAGAAAACAACTCGTGGGTTTTCGTCACGGTGCCCGTTCCCATCTCGCAGGAGATCAAGGATCGCCCGCGACCGCCGGCCCCAGGATTTGGCTCAATTCGTGTGCGGGTCACAATCGGACGCTCGACCTGGGCGACGTCGCTCTTTCCGGACGCCACGCGCGGCTGCTATCTCTTGCCGGTGAAGAAGCAGATTCGGGTCGCCGAGTCGATTGCGCCGGGGGATCAGATCGGCGTGCACCTCGAGGTGCTGCAGTAGGCGTCGCATCGTTGGTTTGAGAGCGGCAGGCTTGCGTTTTCCGAAATGAACTTCAGAGTCATTTGAGCCTGAAGTTCATAAGCGAAATTTGGCACCACAAGGTTAAGGCCTCGTTGGTTGAGGAGCGCCCGACGAAGTCGGACGTGTCTCGAAACCACGCGAGCCAATCCTTGAACGCGGGGTGCGTCCTGAGATTGGCTCACGAGGTCTCGACAGGCTCGACCACCGGGGTGGGTGCGTCCTGAGATCGGCCCGCCAGAACGGCCTAGTCGAAGAGCTCGCTCAGCCAGCTTTCCTTCTTCTTGGGGCGGTAGCCCGAGCGGTTGTCGTAACCACGGTTGTCGTAGCCGCGGTTGTCGTAACCCTGCTGCTGGGCGCCGAAACGCGGGTCGTACTGCTGGGCAGGCGGGGCCTGCTGGGCCTGCGGCGCGACCGGAGCCGCGGGCGCGGCCTGCGCGACAGGTGCGACCGGCGCGGCAGCCGGCATCCGCGACGCAAATTCTGCCTCTGCCCGGTCGATGATCTTGTCGAGCTCGCCTCGGTCAAGCCAGACGCCACGGCATTCGGGGCAGTAGTCGATCTCGACGCCGCTCCGTTCACTCATGACGAGGGTTGCTGAATCGGTGGGACACTTCATGAAATCCTCCAGGGCTGCGGTGACGCTCTCAGCGTATTGAGTGTCTTGTGTGAGGTACCTGGGAGCGATCGGCCATCGAAAGCGCCGCAACAAATTGATTGCGCGCATCTGCGCATCGGTGCAGAGTCGAAGAGTCAGAGTTGACTCTTCGCGAAGGGCACATCATGCAACCCAAGCCAGCGAGCGCGGCGATCGAAGCAGCCCACCGGCACGTGTCAATTGAGCTTCCTCTGGCGGACAGGGCGACTTTCGAGGATGCCGATCGCGGCTTCATTGCAGCCCTCACGCCCGCGGTGAYCACCGCGGCCGACGGTCGAGTCGTCTGGGACAACGACAGTTACGCCTTTCTGGAGGGGGAAGCACCGACCACGGTGCACCCCAGCCTGTGGCGGCAATCGCAACTGGTGGCGAAACAGGGCCTCTACGAGGTGGTGCCCGGCATCTATCAGGTGCGCGGCTTCGACCTGTCGAACATCACCTTCGTCGAGGGAGACACCGGGGTCATCGTGATCGACCCGCTGATCTCCACCGAGACGGCCGCTGCCGCGTTGGCGCTCTTTCGTCAGCATCGCGGAGACTTCCCCGTCGTCGCCGTCATCTACACCCACAGCCATATCGACCATTTCGGCGGTGTCTTCGGCGTCGCCTCTCCAGCGGATGTCGACGCCGGACGCATCGAGATCATCGCCCCGGCCGGATTCGTCGGGCACGCTGTCGCCGAGAACGTCTACGCCGGAACCGCGATGGGGCGCCGCGCCGGCTACATGTACGGTGCCGCCCTCGCCCGCGGCCCGCGGGGACAGGTCGGCGCGGGGCTTGGCCAAACGACATCCGCCGGGGAGGTCGGACTGATCGTTCCGACACGGGAGATCACCTCGACGGGCGAGACGCACGTGATCGACGGGGTCGAGATCGAGTTTCAGATGGCGCCCGGCACCGAGGCGCCCGCCGAGATGCACTTCTACTTTCCGAAGCTTCGGGCGCTCTGCATGGCCGAGAATGCCACTCACACGCAGCACAATCTGCTCACCCTGCGCGGGGCGCTCGTGCGCGACCCGCACGTGTGGTCGACCTATCTCACCGAAGCGATCGAGACGTTCGGTGCTCGAACGGATGTCGCGTTTGCGTCTCATCATTGGCCGACCTGGGGTACCGAGCACGTGATCAGATACTTGTCGATCCAGCGAGATCTCTACGCCTACCTGCACGATCAGACCCTGCGCTACCTCAATCAGGGCTACATCGGCAGCGAGATCGCCGAGATGCTCGAGCTGCCGCCGGTGTTGGAGCGGGAGTGGAGCACCAAGGGGTACTACGGCTCGGTGAGTCACAACGTCAAAGCCATCTACCAGCGCTACCTGGGCTGGTTCGACGGGAACCCGGCCCGGTTGTGGCCGCATCCGCCGGCCGAGCAGGCGCGTCGCTATGTGGACGCCCTCGGCGGTCTCGATCGCGTGGTGGCACTCGCGCAGACCGCGTTCGACGACGGTGATTTTCGGTGGGCGGCGACCCTGCTCGACCACGCGGTATTCGCCGACGACACGCACACGGCGGCGCGCAGCCTCTACGCAGACACGCTTGAGCAGCTCGGCTACGGCTCGGAAAACGGAACCTGGCGCAACTTCTTTCTGTCGGGCGCCACCGAGTTGCGCGAGGGCAACTTCGGCACGCCGACCGCGCCGGCCCCTCCGGCCATCGTCGCCCAACTCACCCCCGAGCAGCTGTTTGACTCACTCGCTATCTCGGTCAACGGCCCGAAGGCGTGGGACCTCGACCTGTCATTGAATGTCACGTTCACCGACCTCGAGACCACCTATCGGCTGACGTTGCGCAACGGGGTGCTCATCAGCATCCGTCGCGCCGCGGTAACGGATGCTGCGGAAACGGATGCTGCGGAAACGGACGCTGCGAAAACGGACGCCGCAGAAACGGATGCTGCGGAAACGGACGCCGCAGAAACGGATGCGGCGGCGACGCTCACGCTGACAAAGGAGCGCTTGATCGCCCTCCTCGGCGGTGACTCGACATCGGACGGCATCGAGCTGACCGGCGACGCGACGGTGATGACACAGCTGCTCGGCGTGCTGGACCGGGGCGACCCGTCGTTCAACATTGTGACGCCCTGAGGGGCGCCGTGAGAACGTCATGCCGTGAGAAGACACGACCCCCCAGCCGACCAACCGCAATTTCCAGTGTTCGAGAGAGGAATCCCGATGTTTGACTACGTATTGCCCGACCGAGCCGAGATCGCCCACAAGAACCGCCAGTTCGTTCTGCAGTTGTTGGAGCCGAAACTCTGGCAGATCACCGACGCGGCCGGAGGCGACTACGGCACGATCGTGATGATCACCAAGGAAGGCCCTGACCATGAGGCGGTCTACGGCGGCAAGCTTCCGCACGACGAGGAGGTCGACCTCTGGGGCTCCGACTGGGATGCGATCGCGCGCGGGGTGATCAACCAGGTCGACGCCGACCGGGCGCACCTCTAACCCTCTCGTTGATCGAGGAGCCGCCGACGGAGTCGGCCGCGTCTCGAGATCTCGCGAGCCGATCTCTGATCGTGGGTTGCGTCTGAGGACTGGCTCGCGAGGTCACTTCGAGAGGCTCAGTACATCGCCCGAGACACGGGCTCGCTGCGCTCGCTCGCCCTCGACCAACGAGATGGTGATGCTCGTCAAGGTGTCCCGTCGTTGAGCCCTCGTCGGTCGGTGCGTCCGGAGATGGGGTGGATGCGCCGCGTTCGGCGGTGCTGCCCGGTTACGATCCCTTGACGGCACCAATGGAGGAGACCCGATGACTGGTTGGCGGCTACGCGACTTTCACCCCGATGATCTCGACGGCATCCTCGCGCTCTGGGAGGAGATCAAGGCGAGCGGAACCGAACCGGTCTACGGCCTCTCCGAGGTGCTCGCCTCGTGCGAAAAAGATGACGCGGTCGTCGCGGTGGTCGGTGAAAAAGTCGTCGGGGCCGTGGTCGGCCGGGCGGCTCACGCGCAGGGCTGGATCGTTTTTCTTGCCACGCTGGGGGAGTGGCAGAGCCAGGGAATCGGCTCGGCCCTGTTGATGGCGCTCGAAGCGAAGATGGCGCCGCACGGATTGTCGAAACTGTCGGCGCTGATGCCCGACACCGAGTCGCGCGTCGACGCGTTTCTCAGCCGCGGCTTCGAGGTCAAGCAGAACCTGCGCTACTTCGAACGTCACATCCCGGTGCAGCGCGAAGAGCTGCGGCTCCTCGGTGAACTCGGCGGCCGGGTGCTGCCGCGGGACCTCTGGGACAACGTCGGTGGCATGGCCGCCGAGAAGGAGCTGCTCGAACGCCGCCTCGTCATGCCGCTGGCGAAGTCGCAGCTGGCCGAACAATTCGGTGTCGCCCCGCCGCGCGCCGTCGTGCTGTTCGGCCCGCCCGGAACCGGCAAAACCACCTTCGCCAAGGCGATCGCGTCGCGCCTGGAATGGTCGTTCGTCGAGGTGTTTCCGTCGCGCCTGGCCGCCGATCCGCGCGGGCTTGCCGGTGCGCTGCGCGAGACCTTCCTCAAGATCTCCGAACTCGAGCACGCCGTCGTGTTCATCGACGAGGTCGAGGAGATCGCGGCGCATCGTTCCGGCGAGCCGCCGTCGCCGATGCAGGGCGTCACCAACGAGCTGCTCAAGATCATTCCCGCATTCCGGGACCAACCCGACCGGCTTCTCATCTGCGCGACGAACTTCATCCGCGCCCTCGACTCGGCGTTTCTCCGCCACGGCCGGTTCGACTATGTCATCCCGATCGGGTTGCCGGATGCCGCAGCCCGCCGGTCGATCTGGGAACGCTACATCCCGGCCTCCACCCGGAGCGATGTCGACCTCGACCAATTGGTCGAATCGAGCGACGGATTCTCACCGGCCGACATCGAATATGCCGCCCGCAAGGCGTCGCAGAACGCGCTTGAGAATGCCGTCTATGCCCCGGGCGGGCGGTCGATCCAGTCAGGTCCGAGCACCGTCGACTACTTCGACGCAATCTCATCGACCCGCACCACGGTCTCGTCGGAAGTCGCCGCCGAGTTCCTCGAGGACATCGACACCCTTGCGCGGCTGTAACGGGTATGCCGTAACTCATTCGGAGGGCGGGCCCGACCCCGCGCCCGCCGCGGGGCTTGTGAGCGGCCGCCCTCTCGAACTACCGTGAGGCATGTCCACACGGATCTTGGTCACGGGGGCGACCGGCTACGTCGGCGGGAGGCTTGTGCCCCTGCTTCTTGAGGCAGGCTACGAGGTACGCGTTTTCGTGCGTTCGCCCGAGAAGCTCCTGGATGTCCCGTGGGCGTCGCGGGTCGAGGTCGCACGCGGCGACTTGCTCGACTCCGCCAGCCTCGACGCCGCCCTCGACGGAGTGACCGCGGCCTACTATCTGGTGCACGCGATGGGGCAGGGCGGCTCGGGCGGTGACGAGTTCGAGCGCCGGGAGGCGCAGAGCGCGAGAAACCTGTCGGTTGCGGCTCGCTCGGCTGACGTCGCCCGCCTCATCTATCTCGGCGGGCTGCACCCCGAGGATGCACCGCTCAGCCGACACCTGCGGTCCCGTGCCGAGGTCGGCGAGATTCTTCTGAACTCAGGCGTCGACACAGCTGTTCTGCAAGCCGGAGTAGTGATCGGCTCCGGGTCGGCGTCGTTCGAGATGATTCGCAGTCTCACCGATGTGCTGCCCTACATGCCGGCGCCTCGCTGGGTGCGCAACCGCATCCAGCCCATCGCGGTGCGCGATGTCCTCTACTACCTCGTCGAGGCGGCGAAGCTGCCGCCCGGAGTGAACCGCGCCTTCGATATCGGCGGCCCCGACGTGCTGCGCTACGGGCAGATGATGAATGGCTATGCCCGAGAAGCAGGTCTGCGGCAACGGCCGATCGCGGCGTTGCCGGTGCTCACGCCGTGGCTTGCCTCGCAATGGGTGAATCTTGTCACGCCGATTCCTCGCCGTCTCGCCGTGCCGATTATTGAGTCGTTGCAGAACGATTGCGTCGTCAAAGAGCACGATATCGACAGGTACATCCCGCCCCCGCCCGATGGCTTGACCAGCTATCGGAAGGCTGTGCGGTTGGCCCTCGCCCGCATGCGAGCGGGGGAGGTGCAGACGAGTTGGGTCGACGGCTCGGTTCTTGACAGCCCGAGCGACCCGCTACCCAGCGACCCTGACTGGGCGGGCTACCTCGTTTACACCGATCTGAAACGACGTGCGACCTCGGCCACCCCCGACCAGCTCTGGACCATCATCGAGGGCATCGGAGGCGCGAACGGGTGGTACTCGTTTCCGCTGGCCTGGGCCATCCGCGGCTGGATTGACAAGCTCGTCGGCGGTGTCGGCCTGCGGCGCGGCCGCCGCAACCCGGCCCGGCTCAATACCGGTGACGCGCTCGATTTCTGGCGGGTCGAAGATCTTCAGCGGGGCAGGTTGCTTCGACTCCGGGCCGAAATGCTTGTGCCGGGTCGGGCCTGGCTGGAGATGACCAGCACGCCGGCCGACGGCGGGTCGGTCTATACCCAGCGAGCGATCTTCTTCCCGTCAGGATTGGGTGGGCGCCTCTATTGGTGGGCAATCGTGCCGTTTCACGGAGTGATCTTCAACGGCATGGCCAACCGCATCGTCGCCGCCGCCGAGGCGGAGCACGCCGTCCGCGCGTGACACGCCGTTTCCGTCGAGTTGAAGCGACGGCTGGCGAGAAACAGCAGTCGCTAGGCTTCACGCAACGAAGGGGTGGTTCGAACCATGCGCAAGATTTTGGTTGTGATGATGCTGTCCACGGTGATGCTGGCCGGATGCGCGGCGCAGCCGGCTGAGGCGCCGTCGTCACCACAAGGTGCGGGGTCAACTGCGTCGGAGAAACCCGGGGCTGAGCCGTCGGCGACCGCCCCCGTCGCCACCGAGGATCCGGCGGATGCCATTGTGGCCGTCGATCCTGCGCCGTATGCCGGATTCACTCCGTACGTTTCCGCATCCGTGGACTTTCGCACCCCGTCATCGAACGAGTCGTGCGGGATCTACGTCACCGACAACCCCGCCGATGTGTTCTGGGGATGCGCGCCGCAGGTATTCGACTACGCACTTCCACAGCGCGGGGGAGCAGACGACACCTGTCCGGAGCAGGTGCACCTCACCGGTGGAATCGAATCCCACAACCAGGATCTCCCGAAATTGAGCTGCCGCAATGACGCCCCGTTCAGCGGGCAGGCCAACCCCGACGTACCGGTGTTGGAAGCGGGAACCTCGGTCAGCCTGGCCGGCGTCACCTGCGTCTCGGGCGCGGATGCCGTCACGTGCACGGCCGACTCGGGCCGGGGCTTCACTCTCTCGCGGAGTGCATACAGCATCGACTGAAGCGGACCTGCGCGCGCGTGACCCACGACGCCTACGCTGGGGACAGCGAGAGTATCGCGACCACTGGGCGAAGGAGTTCGAAATGGCAACTGGAACACGCGAAGACCCGTGGGTGCTGACCACCCCGCCCGGGACATCCGAGTACGTCATGTTTGCCGACAAGGAAGCCGACCCGCCCCTGCTGGTCTGCCAGGTCGGATCGACCAAGCTCACCTACCAGCTGCGCGTCATCGAAGACCTCGCCGCCTGGTTGCGCGAGCAGGGCGACTGGGTGGCGCTCGGCTCAGCCGACGAGCAGAAAGCAGCCGCCGAGGGAACCGTCGAAGCGTGGGGTCGCTCCGAGAGCAACCCGGTGGGCGGTTGGTACGGCACGCGCAAGGGCTACCGGGGGCGCGTGGGCATGTACCTGCCGCCGCTGCTCGAAACGCTCGGACTGGCCGAGGTCACCCACGACGCCCGCAACAACCGCATGCGCGCGCTGTAATCAGCGCCGCATCATCTTCATCCTTTCTCACAGAACCGAGCACGCAACAGCAATGCAGACTGCACTACACCGATCGGCGCCGACCTCGCGCGGAGTGATCGCCTCGATCGGGGCGTCAGCCCTGTTCGCCACGCTCTACGTGCTGCCCGAATACCTGACGGCGCTCAGCCCGACCGAGATCTTCGCCTGGCGGGTGATCGTGACCGTTCCGCTGCTCACCGTGCTGCTGATCGCGATCCGCGAGTGGGGCGCCGTGCGCGAGATTGCGCGGAGGGTGCGCCGCACGCCGATGCTGGCCGGGGTGCTGCTGGTCAACGCCGGGCTGCTCGGGGTGCAGGTGTGGATTTTCGGGTGGGCGCCGACGACCGGGCACGGCCTCGACGTCGCACTCGGCTACTTTCTGATGCCGCTGGTGATGGTGCTGGTCGGCGTGCTGCTGCACCGCGAACGGCTCACCGGATGGCGTCTGGCCGCAGTCGGGGCCGCCGCGATCGGTGTCGCAGCCGCTCTGCTCGGCGGTGGCGGCATCTCGTGGTCAACCGTGGTGGTCGCGCTCGGCTACCCGCTCTATTTTGTGATTCGTCGCCGCGCGGCGCTCGACAGTCCAGGCGCGCTCTGGTTCGAAATGGCCATTCTGATGGTGCCGAGTGTGGTGGTCGCGCTGCAGCCCGACTCGCTGGCGGTTGTCGCCGCCCACGCCGAACTCGTCGTGCCGTTGCTCCTGCTCGGCCTGGTCAGCAGTTTCGCTCTCGTCGCGTATCTCGCCGCGAGCCGGTTGCTGTCGTTCAGTCTGTTCGGGCTGCTCACCTACCTCGAGCCGGTGCTGCTGGTCGTGGTCGCGGTGCTGGTGCTCGGCGAGACGGTTTCACCGACTCAGATGGTCACCTATGGCGCGATCGTGGTGGCGATCCTGTTGCTGTGTGTCGAGGGGATTGTGCATCGGCCGCGAACCCGTTCAGACGCGGTGATTGAGCCTGTCGAAATCAGGTGACCAGACGCGGTGATTGAGCCTGTCGAAATCACGTGACCGAGTCTCGAGACCGGCTCACCGGATCTCGACAGGCTCGATCACCGGTCGGCTCGATCAGCCGCGCAGGTCGTAGACCCGCTGCAGCTTGCCCTCACTGCGCGGCAGCGTGCCCGGCTCCTCGAGCTGTACCTCGACGCTTGAGCCGATGTGTGTCTTGATCCGCTGCGTGAGCACGACGGTCGCCGCTTGGCAGATCTCGATGTCGAGGTCGGGGTGCCGTTCGATGCGCACGGTCAGCGCATCCATCCGGCCAGACCGCGTGAGCTCGAGGATGAAGTGCGGCGTCAGAGTCTCGATGCCGAGCACGAGTTCCTCGATCTGAGTGGGGAACAAGTTCACCCCGCGCAGGATGATCATGTCGTCGTTGCGCCCGGTGATCTTCTCGATCCGGCGCATGCCGGGTCGCGCGGTGCCCGGCAGCAATCGGGTGAGATCGCGGGTGCGGTAGCGGATGACCGGAAAGGCCTCCTTGGTCAGCGAGGTGAAAACGAGCTCGCCCATCTCCCCATCGGCCAGCCGCTCACCGGATTCGCCATCGATGATCTCCGGCAGAAAATGGTCTTCCCAGATGTGCGGGCCGTCCTTCGTCTCGAGGCACTCGTTGCCGACGCCCGGGCCCATCACCTCACTGAGTCCGTAGATGTCGAGAGCGTCGATGTTGAGGCGGCGTTCGAGTTCGTGGCGCATCTCGTTGGTCCACGGTTCGGCGCCGAGCACCGCCACCTTCAGGCTCGTCGAGCGGGGGTCGATGCCGGCGGCTTCCATCGCATCCGCGATCGTGAGCAGGTAACTCGGGGTACACATGATGACGTCGGGTTCGAAGTCGCGGATGAGCTGCACTTGACGTGCGGTCTGCCCGCCCGACATCGGGATGACCGTGGCGCCGAGCGCCTCGATGCCCGCATGCGCGCCGAGGCCGCCGGTGAACAGACCGTAGCCGTAGGCGTTGTGCACTTTCATGCCCGCCCGCACGCCCGAGGCGCGCAGCGACCTCGCCACCAGGTTTCCCCAGTTCTCCAGATCGCGTTTCGTGTAGCCGACGACGGTCGGCCGCCCGGTGGTTCCCGACGAAGCGTGGATGCGGGCCACCTGGTCCATCGGCACCGCGAACATGCCGAACGGGTACGTCTCGCGCAGGTCGGCCTTCGTCGTGAACGGCAGCTTCGCGACATCCGCCAGTGTTCGGATGTCCCGCGGGTGCACCCCCGCCGCATCGAACTTTGCGGTGTAGAGCGGCACATTCGCGTAGGCGTGCGCGACGGTCCACTGCAGGCGCTCGAGTTGCAGGGCCTCGACCTCGGCACGGCTCAGGCGTTCCTCCGCGTCGAGCTCATCGATGGTCGGGGCGTGCAAAGCGGTGGTCGTCGTTGACACAGGTGCCTCCTGGCGAAGAATTACGCGGAAAGGGTGGGGGAGATCAGGCTGACGGGGAGGTGGGGCGGTTGGTTGTCAGGCTGCGACCGCGGAACTCGGCCACGGTGTCGCCGGTCTCGTCGGTGACACTCACGTCGTAGAGACCGGTGCGGCCGCTGCGCGTGCGGCGCACGGCGGTCGCGGTGAGGGTCTGGCCGGCGCGGGTCGACTTGAGAAAGGTGATGTCGGCCCCAGCCGCAACGGTGACCGACTCGTCTTCGTTGCAGGCGATGGCGAACGCGGTGTCGGCGAGGGTGAAGACCAGCCCGCCGTGAGTGATCTGAAACCCGTTGGTCATGTCTTCACGCACGAGCATTGAGACGACGGCGACGCCGGGTTCGTCGCGCTCGACGACCATGCCCAAGGCGAATGATGCCTTGTCGCTCTGCATCATCGAACGCAAGGGCGCGGTCGTGGCTGCTGCCGGGGCATCCGTCATGGTGACTCCTCAATGAGTGCATGGTCGTGAGTTCACGGCGAGCTGCGCAGCGCGCGCCAACCGTGTGAAGACGACTATAGCCCAAACTGAACGATCGGTAAGTACGTGTTGGCGTGTGTTTTTTCGCCCTACGAAACTCGCTCTGTGCGCTCAAGGAAGATGATGCCGCGGTAGGCGGCTTCCCCGAACGCGTTCATCAACTCCACATCGGCGAACGAAATAGGCAGGTCGTGAGAGTCGACCCAGGTTTCGCCGTGCTCGGAATCGATCCAGGGGTCCTGGAACACGAGGACACCATCATGCACCGAGTGAGCAAGCACCCAGTGAGGTACGGAGGAACCGTGCATGGGCTTCTCGTCGATGAGAAGCAGGGCGAGCCAGCCGCGCGTGACACGTTCCGCGATCTCTGCGATCGAGATTCGCTCGCGAGACACCGCGACCCCTTGCTCGTCGGCCAATTGAAGTGACTCGGACTGTAGCAATTCTCGGTAGAGACGCTCCGCGTCGGTGTCGAAATCTTCGAGGAGAACCGCGCCCTCGTGGTCGAGGTAGACCTCAATCCGTCCGCTTGCCTCATTCTTCAGATGGGCGTCTAGCGCCACCGCCAGACCGACTGGTTCACACGCCGGAAAGTTCGTTGCTACGCGCCAGAAACCGAGTTCGGTGAGACGGTTGCGCTCGAGGTCAGAGGGAACAAACGATGCAACGCCCACCATTTCGATCGCGGTCAAGGCGGCCACGGCGCCACAGGTGAAGTCGGTGGTTTGCGCGTAGTAGGGGTTGTGCAGGGGAGACCACCCATTCACCCACAAGGCCAATCCGCGCACGCCTTCGGTGCCGGCGCCCGAGAGGTAGGGTGTCGGCAGCACGTCGAAACCGAGGTCGCTGGCGAATGCCGGTGCCTCGTTCGCGTGGGCAAACTCCCACTTCACCGCCGCATCGCCACGGAGTCTCGACCGCTCGATGATGCTGTGAAGTAACTCTTCACCGTCGGCCGCAGCCTCGAACCACACGTCGACAATCTTTGTGTAGGCGCTGTGCGGCCGCGACGTCACGACGGCCGCGGCCAGCGGGGAGTCGTCCCGCTCCAGGAGGAGAACGGTTCGTTCGTAGTAGGGATGTTCGCGGTGCCACGCCGCGGCGCGCTCGGCGCCGATCACTGACGTGAGTTCTGCAGCCGTGACGGTTCGAACCGTTGAGTGGGTGAGAGAGGTCATCTTTGGTCTTTCGGGAATGGAACGGGCGATGGATTGAGAGCGTCGCGGCAGCTAGTTGCGTTCGCGACCTGACGCTGCGACCAGTGACTGGGTGTAGGCATGCTGAGGGTCTCCGAGTACGGTCGACGTCTCACCCTCTTCGACGATCACTCCGTCTTTCAGCACATAGACACGGTCTGTCACCTGACCGACAACGGCAAGATCGTGCGAAATGAACAAGATGGAGATTCCGAGTTCGGCACGCACCGACGAGAGGAGGTCGAGCACCTGGGCCTGCACGGAGACGTCGAGTGCTGAGACTGACTCGTCGCAGATGAGTAGCCGAGGTGATGGCGCCAGTGCGCGCGCAATCGCGATTCGCTGGCGTTGGCCTCCGGAAAGCTCGGAGGGGCGTTTGGTCGAAAACTCCGGAGGGAGTCCGACGAGGGAGAGCATCGCTGCGATGTCGCTCGCGGGGCGTTTTGCAACGGCCAGCGCTTCGCGAAGAATCTGTCCGATGGTCATCATCGGGTTGAGTGAGGAGTACGGGTCCTGAAAGACGATCTGCATCTGTTCGGGCGTCCGGCTGCGTCGGCCCGGTTTCAACTCGGCTCCGGCAAAGACGATTCGGCCGCTGTCCTCCTGCTCGAGGCCCGCGATGCAACGCGCGAGCGTTGTCTTGCCAGAGCCGCTCTCGCCGACGATTCCGACGGATTCGCCGCGTTCGACACGGATGTCGACACCGCGCAGCACCAGCCGGCCGCCGAGACTCTTCGTGAGAGTATGAGCGGCAACCAGCTCATCGGCGCTGGCGTCAGTTCGTGATGGCGAAGCGAGGGGGAGCGGCGAGAGAGCGGGATCGGCGTCGAGGAGCGCCCGGGTGTACTCATGCTCCGGTGCGCGCAGAATGCGCGAGGTCCCACCGCGTTCGACGACCTCGCCCGCTCGCATGACCAGCACCTCGTCACTGCGCCCACGCACGAGACCCAGGTCGTGGGAGATCAAGAGAACCGACATCCCGCGACGGTCCTGCAAACGTCGGAGGAGATCAAGAATCTCGCCCTGGTTCGCCGCATCGAGTGCCGTCGTCGGTTCGTCGGCGATCAGCAGGGTGGGGTCAGCGGCAAGCGCGGCGGCGATGGCCACGCGCTGCCTCATTCCGCCCGACAGCTCATGGGGGTACGAGGTCGTCACCTGAAGCGGCAGATTCACTTCAGCGAGTCGTTCCCCCACCCGTGAGGCGAGCTCTTGGGGCGAGATTCTGCGCTCGCTCGCCGATTGGAGGGTCATCGCGATCTGGGCTCCGCAGCGGTGAACCGGACTCAGGCTCGTGAAGGGGTCCTGCAGGAGGAGCGAAACTCGGCGCCCGCGCACGGCGCGCCAGCCGGCATCCGTTCCCGGAAGCTCAATCGTCACCCCGCCGAGATTCACTTGCCCGGTCGCCGTGACGCCGCGAGGAAGCAAGCCCGCAATCGCCTTGGCGGAGAGAGTCTTTCCTGACCCTGACTCGCCGATGATCGCGAGGGTGCTCGACGGTGGGATGGCGAAGTCGAACGCTTCGACGATCTGACCGCGCACGCTTGAGACGGTCAGCCCGGTCACGCTCACGCCAACGACATCGGTCCGGGTGGGGATGGTCGCGAATTGTGTGGTCACTTTCGGCCCGTCTGTGTCAGGCGCTGGCCGAACCAGTCGCCAAGGAGGTTTGCCGCGCACGCCACGGCGATGATGAGCACGGCCGGAACGATCGCGGCTGCCGGATTTTCCATCATGAATGCCCGCGAATCGGCGAGCTGGCGGCCCCAATCCGCCGAGCCAGGCGGAACGCCGACGCCCAAGAACGAGAGCGACGAAAAGGTGACCAGTGCAAAAGCCACGTTGAGCATGCCGTTCGTGATGATCAGCGGAGAAACGTTCGGCAGGATGTGCCGGAACATGATGCGCCAGGGAGAAATCGAGAGCATCCGTGCCGCCTCGATGTAGGGACGGTTGGCTTGCTCGAGCGCGCCGGCCCTCACGATTCTGATGTCTGACGGAGAGAACAGCACGATCAAAAGCAGAACGGTCATCCAATAGCCCGCGCCGAACACCCCAGCGACGACGATCGCGGCCAACAGGATCGGCAACGAGAGCAGAAGATCCGTCCAGCGCCCGATGAAGAAATCCAGCGCGCCTCGTCGGTAGCCGGCGATGGTTCCAAAGAAGATCCCCGCCGCCATCGAACCCGCCGCGACGCAGACCGGCCCGATCAAGGCGGATGCCGCACCCGCGATCGTCATGGCGAGAACGTCGCGTCCGAGTTCGTCGGTTCCGAGCAGGTGTCCAGGGCTGCCCGGAGGAAGAACGCCGCTCAGGATGTCCTGTTTCGTCGCATCCGGGGCGAGAACGCCTCCGAGAAGGATTGCGCAGAACGCGAGTGCGAGGAGCGCAACTGACAGAATCACGGCAACCGGCGTCCGGCGATTGCCCAATGAGAGGACCAGTGGCGCTGTTGCGGTGGCGCTCATTGTTTCGCTCCTCGTGCACGCACGCGCGGATCAAGAAGGAGGTAGGCGACATCCGCGACCACCGCAATGAGGGCGATCACAAGCGCCACGAGCAACGTCAGCGCCTGCACGACGGCAATGTCCTTGAAGAGAACAGAATCGCGAAGCAGGGTGCCGAGACCCGGCAACGCAAAGGTCGTTTCGGCGAGGACGGTGCCACCGACGAGGAATGTCAGCACGAGGCCTGCTCCGGTCACGATCGGGATTGCAGCATTGCGAAGCGCGAGGGACTGCACTCCCCGATCGGGAATGCCCCGAGCCTTGGCGAACGCCACATAGTCGGACTCAAGCTCACGCACCATCGCCGCGCGGCTGAGTTTCAGAATGACGGCACCGAGACCCAGTGCCAAGGTGATGGCCGGGAGTACGAGGTGGCGTGCGGTGTCAAGCAATCCGTCGCCGCCACCGTAAACCGGAAAAATCGGGACGTAGTACGCGAAGAGATACAACAGCATCATTCCGATCGCAAAGGTGGGCGCGCTCATTCCTACAATCCCCAAAGCGGATGCCGTGCGATCGATCCACCCTCCGGAATTCACCGCGCTCCGCACACCGAGCGGGAGCGCAACGAGCAGCGCCAGGAGAAAGGCGAGGCCGCAGAGTGCTGCCGTGATTCCGAGCCGACTGCCGATTGCCTCAGCGACCGGAACCTGCAACCGGATCGATTCGCCGAGATTTCCGGTGAGCGCCGAGGAAAGCCAACTCGTGTATTGCAGCAAGGGAGGATCGTCGAGGTGATACCGGGCGCGAATCCCGGCCACGGCTTCGGGTGTGGCCGGTTGGTTTCCCAGCAGGTTCTTGACGATGTCGCCCGGCGCTAAGTGCATCATCGAGAAGACCAACACCGACAAAACGAAGAGGATTGCGATCGTGCCGAGGAGACGTCCCGCGATCAGCCGCGCGAGAGTGCGCGCAAGCTGACCACGGGGCGAAAGAGCGTTCGTCATTCTGGCTTAGCCGACCCGATAGAACGAAGCCGGCCAGGAGGAGAGGAACGCGAAGGAACTGTAGTCTTTCATGCCGAGCGTCTTCGAAAACGCTGTTGCCGACTGGCCCCACCACAGGGGAACGTTGATGACGTCGCGGGCCTGCAGCGTTTCGGCCTGCACCAGGAGGTCGATGCGCGCTGCCGGATCGACCTCGGCGTTGGCCTGCGACATGAGCGACGTCACCGCGGCGTTGTTGTAGTTCGAGATGTTCTCGTCGCCGAGCATGTAGCCGGAGACCTGTGCCGGGTCACCGAGGGTGGAGAAGAACCACATCAGTCCGACGCCATACTCACTGCCGGCATCGAGACTGGCGAGCCACTCCTCGATCGGAACCTCACGGACGTTGAGCTTGACGCCGATTTTTTTGAGGTTCTCGGCCAGCGACTGTGCGGCGGTACCGAGCTGCGGGCCCGTTGACGGGTAGAGGATCTCGGTCTCGAAACCATCGGGATACGCCGAGGCGGCCAGTGCCTTCTTCGCAGCTTTCAGATCGAAGTCGTACTGGGGAATCGTGCCCAGAAGCTTCCGGGCTTCCTTCGGGGTGTACACCTCGCGAAGCGACTCCGGGGTTGCGATCGCCGTGGCCACCTCTCCGCGCCCATGCAGGAGCGTATCGACGACGGCGGTGCGGTCAATGCTGTGAGCGAATGCCTCGCGCACCTTCACATCGTCAAAGGGAGCGAGCGCAGTGTTGAAATACATTCCCACGTACGACAGGTCACTGGCGTACTTGACGTCCATCTGCTCGATGCTTTCCCATTGGTTGGCCTGAGCGAGGGGCACGTTGAACGCCATGTCGATCTCACCGGATTGCGCGGCAAGGAGGCGTGTGCTTTCGTCGGGAATGAACTCGACGTTGATGCTCTTCACCTTCGGTTCGGTACCCCACCAAGTGTCAACGCGCTCGAGGCTCACATGAGAATCGGGCACGAACTCGGTGATCTTGTAGGGGCCGGAACCCAGAAGCAGCGTGCTGCTCGTGCCGATCTTTCCGTCGGCGGCCTCCCAGAAGGCCTGCGACGTGATGAATGCGCCGCCACCGGGACTCATGTTCTTGGCGAAGGTGGGGTCTGCCGCTGCCAGGGTGATCGTCACCTCGTGCTCGGCCGACTTCACCACCGATTTAACCCCGGCGAAGTGATAGGCGTTGGCGGGCGATACCGTGTCGTCCATGGTCTTTTCGAGACTGAAGACCACATCGTCGGCGGTGACAGGCGTGCCGTCCTGGAACTGGGCATCCTGACGCAACTCATAGACATAGGTGAGTGGGTCGGGTTGGCTCCAGGACTCGGCCAGGCTCGGCTGCAGATTGCCGTCGGCATCGAGGGCGACAAGCCCTTCCTGGGTGATGGATGCGATGTAGTAGTTGAGGATTCCGTCTTCTTGGCCGACCGAGAGATTGCTCAGCGAACCGGGGAGCGCGACGGTGACCATCTCGATGCTGGCGTCGGAACTCGGAGCGGCTCCTCCGCCGTCGGCCGGCGCCGCACAACCCGCCAACAAGGCGAGCGTGGAGGCAGCCGCGACTGTTCGGAGGGTGGTTCCCAGAGCTATGGTGCGAGGCGACTTTGCCAAAATTGCAGTCCTTGCTGTGAATGAGATCGGTTGGGAAAAGGGCGGTGCCGAGAATCGAGAGTGAAGCGAGTTGCCGTTGCGGCGCTTCAACGGTGCACAGGTCTGCGCTGCAGAGCCGGACATCCATTTCGCGCCGCTCATCCTGGCCAGGAGCTGAAGGGCGACGGAGACGCTGGGGATGCCCTCTGCATCGATCAGCGTCGTTGCGCTCACTCGGCGGCGCAGGTTGGGGGAGAAAGGGCGAAGTTCAACGTCGGCGGGCACCTGTAGACCGCTGAGCGCGAGCTGGGGAACCAGGGTGCAGGCGAGATCGTTGCTGACGAATGCCAGCGCCGTCGACGTGCTTTCCGTTGAGTAGTGAATCTGGGGGGTGAAACCGTGTTTACGACCGAGCGAGGGCAGCAGGTTCTCTGCCATGGAAGAATTGGCGACCCAGCGGATATCGCCCAGGTCGGCGAAATCAAGGCTGTCGAGCACCGCGGCCGGGTGAGAGGCCGGGATGGCGGCAACGAGCTCGTCCGAGAACAAGAACCGTGAGCGCACGCCGTCTTCGGGCCGGCTCTGCACAACGGCGCTGTCGGTCAGAATGTACTCGTAGGTCAGAGCGATGTCGGCAGCGCCGTCGCGCACCAGGCGCAGCGCCTCGGCGGGTTCTGCCTCGATGAACCGTGCGGTGATGCCCGGAAACTGGCGTTCGATGTTTCCGAGAAGCTCGGCGACAAGCGTGCTCGAGGCATCGGGAAACGCGGCAATCCGGATGGTTCCGGCGTGGAGTCCGGCGAGCTCGGAGATCTCACTCGCCACTGCGACGAGGCTGGCGTTGATGCCCGCCGCATGCCGGGCGAGGAGCACGCCGACGTCGGTCAGGCGGATTGTGCGCCCCGACCGGGCGAGCACGTTCATGCCGATGCGGGTTTCGAGGCGTTGCAGGTGCTGGGTGATCGCGGGCTGGCTGTAGCCGAGCTCAAGCGCCGCACCGGTGATGGAGCCGGTGTTGTTGATGGCTTGGATGATGCGCAGCGAATGCAGATCGAGTGCTCGCATGAGTGGCTCGAGACCATCGACAACATTGTTCATAACGGAATGCTATATGAACCCGTTACGACTTAATGTAACAAGATGATATCGACGGATGGGCGTGGTCGAGCAGGCGCAGTGCCCGTCACGGCGAGCAGATGGTCAGTAGCTGTGCAACAGATCCGTGAGCACCGCGTGGCCGAAGGTCAACGCGTCGAGCGGAACGCGTTCGTCGACGCCGTGGAACATTCCGGGGAAGTCGAGCTCCGGAGGAAGGCGCAACGGTGCGAACCCGAAGCCTTCGATGCCCAGTCGCACAAGTGCAGAGTTATCGGTACCGGCGGGCAGCAGATAGGGCAGCACGGGAACCCCGGGGTCGTGCCGGCCCAGCGCGGCGGTCGCCGCCGTCGCGAGCGGTCCGTTGAAGTTTGATTCGATCGCGACGTCTTGGTGAACGATCACGACCTCGATGTCGGGGCCGACGATCTCGGCGATCAGAGCGAGGGTTTCTTCTTCATCGCCAGGGATCGCTCGAATGTCGACAAGCGCTTCCGCGCGGTCAGGGATGACGTTGTGCTTGTTTCCGGCCTGCAACACGGTGGGATTTGTGGTGGTACGGAGGCTCGCGAGGATGAAGCCCGATGCGGTGCCGGTCGCCAGTGCGAGCTCGTCGGGGGCGACGAGCTGAGGGTTGACCTCGAGGATGCCGGCCAATTCCTCGAGTAGCTGCCGAGTGGTTTCAGTCAATCGAATCGGCCACTCGTAGGAGCCGAGGGCCGCGACCGCACGCGCGAGTTTTGTCACTGCGTTGTTCGAGATCAATCGTGAACCGTGGGCCGCGTCGCCGCGGGCGATGAGCTTCACCCAGATCAGCGCCTTCTCTCCGGTCTGAAGAAGGTAGGCGCGTTTGTCTCCGACCATGATCGAGTATCCGCCGACCTCGCTGATCGCTTCCGTCGCCCCGGCGAAGAGCTGGGGGTGGTTCTCGACGAGATAGTGAGAACCGAAGACGCCGCCCGCTTCCTCATCGGCGAAGAAGGCCAGGATAAGATCGCGTTCGGGCGCCTCTCCGGCAGAAATGATGTCGTGGACAGCGGCGATGATCATGGCATCCATGTTCTTCATGTCGACGGCGCCGCGACCCCAGAGCAGCCCGTCTTTGATCACTCCCTCGAACGGATCGACGCTCCAACTCTCGGGATCTGCAGGCACAACGTCCAAGTGTCCGTGAACGACAAGTGCGCTACGGGACCGATCGCGGCCGGCAACCCGCGCGACGACACTCGTGCGGCCCGGTGCTGAATCGACGAGCACGGGTGAGAGGTTGAGCTGACGCAGTTTGTCTGCCACGTACTCGGCGGCATCCGACTCGCCGTTCGATCGTCCTTCGCCAAAATTGCTGGTGTCGAAGCGGATGAGATCGCGCGCGATCTGCGCCGTGAGGTCCAACTGCATGTTCGGGAGTGTGCGGTCGCTGGGGGGCTGCTGTGACATGGGAACGGACTCCGGGGTGAGATGGTGAGATAGCGGGGAGTGACGCCCCGTGACAGGTACAGGGACGAACGTACATCCTCGCGACGAGAGGTGTAGCAGCCGTCATCCAACCTCATTCGACGGAGGTTCTTGTGCCAAATGGATGGCGTCGCGCCGCGTGGCCCGGAATTGCGCGGGACTGCGGGGGTCGCGCTCTAGATCTCCGTCGAATGGGAAGGGGCGGTGGCAGGTGTGGGGGTGGTGACTTGGCCTGCGGGGCAGGCCAGTGGCACGCAGGACATCGCCGCGAAGAGGTCCGAGCCGCGCGGGGGAGTGGGCAATGGGGCCGCATTCTCGGCGCTGAACGCCTGCAGCATGTAGGCCACGAGACGGCGCCAGGTGTCGGGCGCGGCGTCTCCCGTGGCGCCGATCACGCCGGCGTTGGCCATCAACAGCACGATCAAGTCGGTGTCGGAGAAGTCGGAGCGCAGGCGTCCGGATGCCTTGGCGCGGCTGATGAGCGTGGTGAATCCACGGAACGCGCGTGTGCGTTCGGCCTCCAGTGCCGTCGCCGTCGGAAACGTCGTGGTGAGCACGGTGGTGAACCCGTGGTCGGCGGCCTGCATCTCGCAGACCTTCTCGACGTAGGAGCAGAATCCGGCCCACGGGTCGGGGTCGGTCAGGGCAACGTCGACCGCGTCGGCGTAGGCGGTCATCCGGCTGACGAAGGTGTCGGCGATCAAGTCTTCCCTGGTCGGGAATCGGCGGTAGAGCGTCGCGATGCCGACTCCCGCGCGCCGGGCGACTTCGGCCATCGGGGCGTCGAGGCCCTGCTCGGCGAAGACCGCATGGGCGGCTTCGAGCACTTTCTTGCGATTGCGCTCGGCATCCACGCGCAGGGCGTGCTCGGCGACATCCGCTGAATCACGCCCCGGGGGAGTCATAAAACAATTCTACTCAGAACCGGAATAGGCGCTCCGTTTTGCCTGTTAGCCTCAAGCGGACGTAATCGGAACATAGCTTCCACTTACGCCGACTCTCTGCTCAGCCCCTGCGGACCACTGGGTCCTCCCGATCGAAAGTCACTGATGACCATTTTCCTGTGGATCCTGCAAGCCCTTCTCGCCGCCATGTTTCTGATGGCCGGCACGATGAAGGCGACCCAGCCCATCGACAAGCTCGCGCCGAAACTGCCGTGGGTGACCTCGTACTCGCCGGCCACCGTGCGATTCATCGGCATCGCGGAACTGCTGGGGGCTATCGGCCTGATCCTGCCCGCCGCGACAGGCATCCTGCCCATCCTCACTCCGGTCGCAGCCGTCGGCCTCGCGATCATCATGATTCTGGCCAGCGTGTTCCACCTGCGCCGCAAGGAGTACTCGGGTATCGCCTTCAACGTTGTGCTGCTGATCGTGATGCTCGTTGTCGCGGTCGGGCGCTTTGCTGCAGTTTCCGCCTAAGCCGAAAGGTCAGTTCGAGGCTGGTCGCTCGCTCGCGGCGGACTCGGGCTTCGACGGCTCACAGAAACGGATGATCAGTACGATCAGGCCGGCGATCGGCACGAGGATCCAGAACAGCTCGGTCCACCGGCGGCCGATATCGCGCAGTCGACGCACCGAGACGGCGAGGGTCGGCAGGAGGACTGCGATCGCCCAGACCGACGCCAGGCTCGAGCCGATCGAGATCACGCCGTTCGGCGTCGCGAAGTTGAACGCGCCCAACGCACTGCTGACGAGCGACGTGAAAAGGATGAACCACCAGAACTCGGGCCGGCCGGCGCGGCCCTCGAACTCCGCATACTTGCGAAACACCGTGCTGATCGCGGTGCCGAACGACATCGCGGGAGGTGCTGGGGGCTGCGTCATGGGGGAATTCTACCGACGGGTCAGTGTCTCGGGGAGTCGGCGGCGAGTTGAGTGGAGGTTCGTCGACCCGTGGGCTCGTGGTGCCCGTGCGCCACTGGCTTAGGCCCGCAGTCTCGGCGCGGTGTATACCGGTGGGCGCGGGGTAGAGCGCGCCAGCGGGGATACACCGCGCCGGGCATGGGTGGGGCACATGAATGCCACTCTCGCGAGTCGATTGTCGCGATCGGCGGGGGCGGCGAACCGTGGCGAATGACCATTTCTTGGCGCGCGAAATGGTGATTTGGCACGGCTCGGCGGGATCTGCGGGCTCGGCGGGATCTGCGGGATGTGCGGGAACGCGCGCTAGCGGTCGCGCAGGTACGCCAGCTGCGTGCGCACAGATGCCTCGGCGGCGAACCGCACCGAGGCATCCGTGTCGGAGTAGACCAGGTCGGTGACCTGCGCGACCGTGGCGTCGGGACCCAGCTCGGTCAGAGCCTGCCGCACCTGGTCGAGCCGCTCCCGCCGATGCGCGAGGTAGGCGTCGCAGATCGCGGCGAGGTCGGGCAGCGTCGGGCCGTGGGCCGGCAATACGGTGGCCGGGCCGAGCGCGCGCAGCGTTTCGAGCGACGCCAGGTACTCGGCAAGCGTGCCGTCGGGGTGCCCGATGATGGTGGTGCCGCGACCGAGCACGGTGTCGCCGGTGAGCACCGAGCCACGCGGCCCGTCGTCGGGCAGTTGGAAGCACACGGAGTCGGCGGTGTGACCGGGCGTCGCAAGCACGCGGATGCGCGTGCCCGCCGCCTCGATCAGCTCCCCATCGGTGAGCGGCTCGCCGTTGACGCAGAATGCCCGGTCGAACGCACGCACCGGTGCACCGGTCAACTGGGCGAACTCGACGCTCGCCGCGGTGTGGTCGGGATGCTGGTGGGTGATCAACACGAGCTCGACGGGCCCGGCAGCGGCAAGTTTCTTCAGATGTGACGCGTCGATCGGGCCGGGGTCGACCACGACGACCGAGCTCGCTCCGGGTGCGGCGATGAGATAGCTGTTCGTGCCATCGAGCGACATCGGGCCGGGATTCGGTGCAAGCAGGCGGCGGGTCAGTGGGCTCGACTGTTCAATTGCTCCGGTGCTGCCGCCCGGGGTCAGGGGGGTTTCGGCCGCGTCATTCTGCATGTCGAGCAGCCTAACGCCGTCGCCGCTGCCCGCGTTATGGTGGGGGAAAGCGGCACAGCACGTAGGCGTAGGGCACAGACAACGAGGACTGAGGCACAACGATGGCGCGAGAATCTGAAGCAACCCCTGTGACAGCTGCAACGCGTCTGCCCGCCGACGCTGAGCATCCGGTCGCTGCGACAGTGGTCTTGATGCGTGACGGCGTTGACGGCGTCGAGGTTTTGATGCTGGAACGGCCGCACCATCGCGGCTCGTTCGCGGGCGCGTGGGTGTTTCCGGGCGGCGGAGTCGACGATGAGGACCGGCGCGAAGATGACCCGGCGGATGTCGCCGAGGAATCGTTGGCCCGCCGCAGCGCGGTGCGTGAGGTGCGCGAGGAAACCGGGCTTGAATTGGCGACCGATGCGTTGGTGACCGCCGCCTGCTGGACCCCACCCGCCGAGGCTCCCCGTCGGTTTCGCACCTGGTTCTACTGGGCGGTGGCCCCGGCCGGCGACGTCGTGATCTCGCCGGAGGAGGTCGTCGACCACGTCTGGATTCGCCCGAGCCGGGCGTTGGAGCGCCATGGGGCGGGGGACTTCATGCTGGTTCCGCCGACCTGGGTCACTCTCTACGACCTCGCGCAGCACGCCTCAGTCGAGGCCGCGCTCGCCGCGGTGCGTGCGGTGGAGACGCAGATTTTCAAAACGCGGATCGGCAGCAATGAACAGGGCATGGTGCTGTATTGGCAGGGCGATGTCGCGCATGCCGAGGATGGCTCGCTCGAGAGCGTGGGCGGGCGTCACCGGCTGGAGGTCGGGGCGTTGCCCTGGGTGTACACCCGTTCGGACTGATCTCTCGGAATCCCGGTGATCGAGCGATCCGGTGATCGAGCGGCCCGGTGATCGAGCGGCCCGGTGATCGAGCGGCCCGGTGATCGAGCGACCCGGTGATCGAGCCTGTCGAGATCTAGCAGGCCAATCTCGGGGCGTGGTTGCGTTCCAGGATCGGGCGGCGGGGGTCTCGACAAGCTCGACCACCGAGGACCTAGTTCGTCTGCAACTCCCGCCGCCGCATCAAGAACACCGCGACCAGTGCGGCGGCGATCGAGATGACCAACATCGTGATGCCGCCGCTCCAATCGATGGCGCCCTGAGTCGGAACCGGCGTGTGGGTGAACGGCGAGATGTTACGCATCCAGTCGGGCAGGCCGATCAGGCCGCCGAAGACACCGAACATGACGCCGATGCCGACGAGCGTCCAGCCGAGCGCGATCGTGAGGCCGGGAAGCAACACGAAGACCAGGGCGAGCACGCCGAGATAGATCAGGGCGGCAGGCAACTGAGCCGCGGCGGCCGCGAACATGTCGCCGGCGCTGGCCCCACTGTTGTCACTCGCAGCGATTCCCAGCGCCCCGACGATGGCGCTCACGAGAAGCACCAACACGATCGAGACAGTGCCGAGCACGAGGTAGTCGACCAGCCAACGCACCCGAGACACCGGTGACGACAGCACCAGCTCGGCGGTGCCCAGGGCCTCTTCTTGGCGCATCCGAATCACCACCTGGGTGGCGCAAGCGGCCGCGAGGATTCCGGCCAGACTGAACATGGTCGTGATCAGAATCTGGGCCGACGACTCCTGCCCCCCGGGCACGAGCTTCTGCAGGATCTGCTGCAGTGTCGTGTCGTTCGCCGCCGCCTGCTCGATGAGTTTGGTCAGGATACCGGCGAGCAGTCCAAAGATCGCACCGCCCACGCACCAGCCGACGAGCGTCGGCCACTGCAGCCGCCAGGCCAGCCCGAGTGACGTCGAGAGCGCGGGCCGAGCCGTGATCCGTCCGGCCCGCCCCGGAAGCAGGCTCGCCCCACTATCGCGACTCGCCTGCAGGAGGAAGACCGCTGCGACGCAGATGGCGGCCAAGCCCAGATTCAGCAGCAACGGGGTCAGATCGTTCTGCGTGTACGCACCGGTGTGCTCGCCCCAGCCGATCGGGGAGATCCAACTCGGCCAGGCCGCCGTGACAGTGAGGCCGTCGGCCGACGCGGTGCCCAGCGCGTCGCCGAGTCCCCGCACGATGTAAGCCGCGCCGACAAGCCCGGCCGCGACCGCGTTGGCTCCGCGAGAGGTGATCATGAACTGCGCGGCGAGCAGGCCGACTCCGAGAAACGAGATTCCGGCGGCGGCGACGGCGGCCCCCGTGACCAGCGAGCCGGTGGCATCCAAACCGCCGGCGATGAAGCCGAGGGCGATCACGAGACCGAGAACGAGGTTCGCCAGCACGCCGTGGATGAGTGTCGCCACGGTCGGCAGGGTGCGCGCGGCCGGTGTCGACGCGATCAGCTCGGCCCGGCCTGTCTCCTCTTCGGCGCGCGTGTGGCGCACGGCGAGGAAGGTGCTCATGAAGCCGGCGAGCAGCGCCAGAAAAGTGAAGATCTCGAAGAACACGAACGCGTCGAGGCTGGTGCCCTGGGGGAGCCCGCGCAGCATCAGAATGGCCGGGTTGGCGACCGCGAGACGGATGATTCCGAGGCGTCCGGTTTCGTCTCCATAGGTCTGTTCGACCGAGTTGGCCGAGAAGAGACCGAGCAGACCGATGCCGAGAATCCAAATGATCAGCTGGATGCGATCGCGGCGGATCCGTTGCAGAAGCAGCACTCTCAGCGTGTGAAACGTGCCCGTTTTCATCGGGCCGTCGCCCCTTCCGCGGCTTCGGCAGCGGCGAGCTCGTCGCCGTAGTGACGCAGGAACAGCTCTTCGAGTGACGGCGGAGCGATCGTCAGCCCCTGAACGTTGAGTGCGGACAGCGCCGGCAGCAAGCTCGCCAGCTTCTCGCCCTCAACGGTGAGATGGATGCGCCCGCCCACGGTCTGCACGTCGGCGACACCCGGCAGGGCGGTCACCTGCGCCAGGTTCATTCCTTCGCTGAAGAAGGAGACCTCGGTGCGGGTCAGGCGTCGCAGCTCGGTGAGCGTTCCCGATTCGACACACTGACCGGCCCGGATGATGCTGACCCGATTGCAGAGCTGCTCGACCTCGGAGAGGATGTGGCTCGACAGCAGCACCGTCGCCCCCGCCGCCGACACGGTGCGGATTTCCTGGTTGAACACGGTCTCCATGATCGGATCGAGGCCGCTCGTCGGCTCGTCGAGGATGTACAGCTCAGCGGGGGTGGCGAGGGCGGCGATCAGGGCGACCTTCTGCCGGTTGCCCTTCGAGTAGGTGCGGCCCTTCTTCGACGGGTCGAACTGGAAAACCTCGACGAGTTGGGCCCGACGCTTGGCGTAGGCCGCCTTGTCAACGGTGCCGCCGCGCAGCCGGCTGATCAGGTCGATGGCCTCGCCGCCGGTGAGGTTCGGCCAGAGGTTGACGTCGCCGGGCACGTAGGCGATGCGCCGGTGCAACTCGACGGCGTCATCCCACGGGTTCCGTCCGAAGACGGTGGCCTCGCCGCTCGTCGCGCGGGCCAGACCGAGGAGCACTCGGATGGTTGTCGACTTTCCGGCCCCGTTCGGGCCGAGAAAACCATGCACGTCACCCGCCGAGACAGTGAGATCCAGGCCGTCGAGTGCAACCACCCGGCCGAATCGCTTCGTCAATCCGCGGGTTTCAACGATTGTGTCCATGACGTGACGCTACGCCTTTTTGGGGTAGTGGGAAGAGAATTCTTGTGCTGTTTCGTTGCAGCTTGTGCCGAAATTCCGTTGGTCGAGCTTGTCGAGACCAGGCGAGCCGATGTCGGGAACGTGGTTGCGTTTATGGTCAGGCGCGCGTGATTTCGACAGGCTCAATCACCGACAACAGGCGCCCGGTTGACGGGGCGGCGCACGCGTGACACTCTTTACAGAACGAACGGTCAGTAAGTGAGCGGGTGCGAGAATCCCAACACGACAGTTCCCAACAAGGTAATGGAGCCATGGCGGAAGCATTTGTAGTGGGCGGCGTCCGAACCCCGATCGGTCGATACGGGGGAGCGCTCGCACGCGTGCGCCCTGATGACCTGGCCGCGCTGGTCATCCGTGAACTTGTGGCGCGCACCGGGGTTGACCCGTCGGCCATCGACGATGTCATTTTCGGTGACGCCAATCAGGCCGGCGAAGACAACCGCAACGTGGCCCGCATGGCCGGCTTACTGGCGGGACTCCCGGTGACGATTCCCGGAATCACCGTCAACCGTCTCTGCGCGTCCGGTCTCTCCGCGGTGCACTTGGCCGCGAGCATGGTCAAGTCGGGAGAGGCCGACCTGGTCATCGCCGGCGGCGTCGAATCGATGACCCGCGCACCCTGGGTGCTGGCCAAACCCGAGAAGGCGTTCGGCAAGCCGGGCGAGATCGTCGACACCTCGATCGGCTGGCGCTTCGTCAACCCGAAACTCGCGGCGCACGACAAATACACGTTCAGCATGTCCGAAACCGCTGAAGAAGTCGGCGTGCAAGAAAACATCAGTCGAGCGGATGCCGACGCGTTCGCGTTGCGCTCCCACCAGAGGGCGATCGCCGCCGCGGCTGCGGGTCATTTCGACGAGGAAATCGTCGCCGTCGAGACCCCGACGGGCGTTTTCAGCGCCGACGAAGGCCCGCGCGCCACCACGACCTTGGAGATTCTGGCCGGGCTGCGTCCGGTTGTGAAGGGCGGAACGCTCGTGACCGCCGGCAACGCGTCGTCGCTGAACGACGGCGCCGCCGCCATCCTCGTCGCCAGTGAAGAAGCGATTGCGCGCTTCGGCCTGACCCCGCGGGCGCGCGTGATCGGCGGGGCATCCGCCGGCATCTCGCCCGAGGTGATGGGGCTCGGGCCGGTTCCCGCCATCCAGAAACTCATGACGCGCACCGGCTTCAGCCTCGACCAGTTCGACGCCATCGAACTCAACGAGGCCTTCGCCACCCAGGCGCTCGGCGTGATGCGCCGGCTCAACCTGCGCGATGAAATCGTCAACGCCGACGGCGGAGCGATCGCCCTCGGGCATCCGCTCGGCGCCTCGGGAACCCGTATTCTCGTCACCCTGCTCGGCCGCATGCAGCGCGAAGGCGCCAGTCACGGCCTCTCGAGCATGTGCGTCGGTGTCGGCCAGGGCGCGGCCCTCGCCATCGAGGGAGTCTGATGGCGAATTACACAACCCTGCTCGTCGAGACGGATGCCCCCGACCGGCTGCACATCCGGCTAAACCGGACGGAGTCGCGCAACTCGATCAACCAGCAAATGGTCGATGAGCTGCACGCGGTCTGTGCCTCGCTTGAGCACGTTCCCCGGGTGCTGATTCTGTCGGGCTCGAACGGCGTCTTCGCGTCGGGCGCCGACATCGCCGAACTGCGCGACCGCCGACGGGACGACGCGCTCGCCGGAATCAACTCCGCCCTCTTCGTGCGCATCGCCGGGCTGCCGCTGCCCGTGATCGCCGCGATCGACGGCTGGGCGCTCGGCGGAGGAGCCGAACTCGCCTACGCTGCTGACTTTCGCATTGCCAGCACGACCGCCAAGATCGGCAACCCTGAAGCGGGCCTCGGCATCGTCGCGGCGGCCGGCGCGACCTGGCGCCTCGTCGAGTTGGTCGGGGAGCCGTTGGCCAAGGAGATCCTGTTGGCCGGACGCGTTCTGAACGCCGAGGAGGCACTCGCGGTGCGCCTGGTGACCGAGGTGCACTCCGCTGACGGCTTGACCGCCGCGGCTCATGCGCTCGCCGACCGAGTCACAGCGCAGGACCCGACGGCTCTGCAGTACACGAAACAGTTGATCCACGCACCGCGCGAGGCGCACCCCGTTGCCGACAATGAGGCGCAGGCCGTGCTGTTCGAATCCGAACAGAAGTTTGCCCGGATGACCGCCTTTCTGGAGAGGAAGAAACGATGAGCGAGGCTGTTGCGCCGGATTCGTTGAACCCTGGCGCGCTGGACCTCGGCGCGCAGGACCGTGGTGCGCCCGTGTCCGGCGTCCCGGCCGTCCCGGAGCGGGTCGGCGTCGTCGGCGGCGGTCGGATGGGCGTCGGAATCGCCCATGCATTCTTGCTCACCGGCGCCCAGGTTCTCATCCTCGAGCGTGATGCCGAGGCCGCCGAGCGCGCGCAGGCCGCGCTGGTGACGGCAGCCCGCCGCAGCGTCGAGCGTGGAACGACCGCCGAAGACGAGAGCGCCTTGCTGGACCGCATCGACGTGACGACCGACGCCGGCGCGCTCGGTGCATCCGGCCTGGTGATCGAAGCCGTGCCCGAAGACCTCGAGCTCAAGGTAGCCATGCTCACGAGGATCGAAGCAGTGCTTGCCGATGACGCCTGGCTGGCCTCGAACACCTCGTCGCTCTCGATCGATTTGCTGGCCGCCACCCTGAAGCGTCCCGAACGCTTCTGCGGACTGCACTTTTTCAACCCGGTGCCGAGCTCAACGCTCGTCGAAATTGTGACCGGTTCGGCGACATCCGCTGGGCTGACGGATGCCGCACGCGGCTGGGTGCAGGCCATCGGCAAGACCCCGATCGTGGTGAAAGACTCCCCGGGCTTCGCCAGTTCGCGGCTCGGCGTTGTAATCGCGCTCGAAGCGATCAGGATGCTCGAAGACGGCGTCGCGTCGGCCGAGGACATCGATACCGCGATGGTGCTCGGCTACAAGTTTCCGGTCGGCCCGCTGCACCTCACCGACCTGGTCGGCCTCGATGTGCGGCTCGGCATCGCCGACTACTTGCACTGCACGCTCGGCGAGCGCTTCGCGCCGCCCGCCCTGTTGCGGGAGAAGGTCGCCGCCGGCCACCTCGGACGCAAGACCGGTCAGGGCTTCTTCACCTGGTCGGAGTGAGCGGGCCAGCCTGCTTCACATCCCCTCCTCGCTCCTCCTAGCTCCTCCTCGCTCCTCGTAGCTCCTCGTTTTTAGCTCGTCTCTCGAAAAGGATTCACAATGACCACGCAGACCGAGACCACCACCGGCACCTCCGCTGAATCACTGCCCGACGCCACCGCCGAGGCGCGCGTGGTGCCGAGCTTCGTGCAGGGCGCCTGGTGGGCGCCCGCGCCGGGAGCCGGAACCCCCGTGCCGGTGCGCGACGCGTCGACCGGTGAGGTCGTGGCGCTCGTCAGTTCCGACGGGCTCGACCTCGGCGCGGCCATCGACTACGCCCGCTCGGTCGGCCAGAAGAGCCTCGGTGAGCTCACCTTCCACCAGCGCGCCCTCGTGCTCAAGGCCCTTGCCGGCTACCTCAACTCGGTCAAAGACGGCCTCTACGAGTTGAGCGACAAGACCGGCGCGACCCGGCGTGACTCGATGATCGACATCGACGGCGGCATCGGCGTGCTCTTCACCTACGGCTCGAAAGGGCGCCGCGAACTGCCGAACAGCACGGTGTATGTCGACGGCGTCCCCGAGAATCTGGCCCGCGACGGCTCGTTCGGCGGCCAGCACGTCTACACGCGGGTCCCGGGTGTCGCATTCCAGGTGAACGCCTTCAACTTTCCGGTCTGGGGGATGCTTGAGAAGTTCGCGCCGGCCTTCCTCGCCGGCGTGCCGAGCATCGTCAAGCCGGCCACCCCGACCGCCTTCGTGACCGAGGCTTGCGTGCGCGCGATGCTCGATTCCGGGTTGCTGCCCGAGGGCTCGCTGCAGCTGGTCAGCGGGTCGGTGCGCGGTTTCCTGGATTTTCTGGATGTGCGCGACAAGGTCGGGTTCACCGGCTCCGCGTCCACTGCGCGCTCGTTCTCGGCGCACCCCAATGTGCTCGAAGTCGGCGTCGACCTCACCTGTGAGACCGACTCGCTCAACGCCGCAATCCTCGGCCCGGATGCCGAGCCGGGCACGCCGGAGTTCGACGCGTATGTCGCATCCGTCGTCACCGAGATGACGGCGAAGGCCGGCCAGAAGTGCACGAGCATCCGCCGCCTGATCGTGCCGCGCGAGCGGATGGACGCCGTCGCCGAGGCGGTCGGCGCGCGTCTGGAGAAGCGCGTGGTGCTCGGCGACCCGCGCGCCGAGGGCGTCACGATGGGGCCGCTCGCGAGCCTCGACCAGCGCGACGAGGTGCAGAAGAGCATCAACGCCCTGCTGGCCGGTGGCGGGCAGGTGGCCTGGGGCACCCTGGATGCGCCGCTCGTGACCCATGTCGACGGCACGGTCGGCGCGGCTCCGTCGGGTGCCTTCGTCTCGCCGGTCTTGCTGCGTTTCGACGACTCCGATGCCGTCGCCGTGCACGAGATCGAGGCGTTCGGACCGGTCGCCTCGATGATCGGCTACGACGACGTGGCGGATGCCGTGCGGCTCGCCAACCGCGGCGGCGGCTCGCTCGTCGCCACGATTGCCAGCGCCGACCCGGCCGCTGTCGCGCCGCTGTTCGGCGGAATCGCCCCGTTCCACGGGCGGGTTCTCGTGCTCGACGGAAGCGTCGCGCGCACCAGCACGGGGCACGGCTCCCCGGTTCCGCACCTAGTGCACGGCGGGCCGGGTCGGGCCGGTGGTGGCGAGGAGCTGGGCGGCATCCGCTCGGTGCTTCACTACATGCAGCGCACGGCTGTGCAGGGATCGCCGGCCGTACTCACCGCGCTGACCGGCCAGTGGCGCGCGGGCGCCCCGAGCGCGGTCGGTGACGAGCACCCGTTCCGCAAGTCGCTCGCGCGTCTGCACATCGGCGACGCCGTCGCCTCCGAGCCCCGTGAGATCACGCTCGACGACATCGGTCACTTCGCTGAGTTCACCGGCGACACGTTCTATGCGCACACCGACGAGGAGGCGGCCGCGGCGAACCCGTTCTTCCCGGGGCGGGTGGCCCACGGATACCTGCTGCTCTCCTTCGCAGCAGGTCTGTTCGTCGATCCGGCGCCGGGGCCGGTGCTCGCCAACTACGGACTCGAGAACCTGCGCTTCGTCACGCCGGTGTCGCCGGGCGACACCGTGCGCGTCACGCTGACGGCGAAGCAGATCACGCCGCGGGAGACCGACGAGTACGGCGAGGTGCGCTGGGACGCGGTGCTGCTGAACCAGAACGACGAGGTCGTGGCGACCTATGACGTGCTGACGCTGGTCGCGAAGGAGTAGCGCGCCTCGCGATCGCGAATCTCTCGTCCGTGTCGCCGAGAGCAGGGCACTCGTTTTTCGCCAATGAACTTCAGAGTCATATGAGCCTGAAGTTCATGAGCGGAAAGGGCCATCTCTTTTCCGGCGGTCGAGCCTGTCGAGACCGGTGGGCTGGGCTAGGAGCGGCGTCGGGGATCCCGGATCGGATCGGCTGCAACGATCATCACGAGGATCCAAGCGAGAATGGCGAGGGTGCCGACGATGATCCCAACCAGCGGCGGAATTCCCCAAAGGATTTCTCGGTCCTGGATCACTCCGAAGATTCCGCGTAGCAACAGCACGCCTCCGCCGAGCGTGAGGATCGCGCTGGTGACGTAGAGCGGCCATCCGATTTTCTTCGTGCGTCCTCGTGCGAGTTCACCAGCAAACTCTTGTGGAGTGCCGAACTCGGCCGACGGCTCTGCTCCGCTTTCGGCACTATGGCTTTCAACCTGAGCGACCGCGTCACCGATGATTTTGCCGCCGACCTCATGCTCTCGCAGCTCCATGACGAGCTCTGATGTGTACTTTTCTATCGTTTCGCGCGTCATTTGGATTTCGCTTCCCCCGTGATGATTGACGTGGCTCGGCCACTAAACGTGAGCCAGTGTTGGCGCTCGGAGGTAAGGCGTTGCTGCCCCGCCTCGGTGATGACGTAGTACTTTCGGCCGGGGCCGCCGTCTCCGGGGCGCCACTCCGCAGCGAGGGCGCCGCCCTCTTCAAGACGGTTGAGAATTGGATAGAGCGTGCCGCCTTTGACTGTGCCGAGGCCGGCCTCGGCCAGTCGAACACCGAGAACGTAGCCGTACGTTTCTCCTTCGGAGGCGATGGCCAGCACCGCGAGCTCGATCACGCCGCGCAGCCACCCGGAGGGCCAGTTCTCTCTGTCCATGACTAGATTGTGACGCAGACTAGTCAGCGGCGCAACTTAGTTGGACTCAGTCGGCTGCCGGTCGCACTGATTTCTCAATAGGATCGGTCAGATGACAGGGCTAGATATCGAGGGTGTTCGCGCGGAAATTGACGCGTTGGATCGGCAGATCGTCCAGCTGATCGCCGAGCGCCAGCGCTGGGTGGTCGAGGCTGGTGCGTTGAAGCCCGATCAGGATGCCGTCAGGGCGCCGGATCGCGTGGAGAAGGTCGTCGACAAGGTGCGGGCACTTGCCAACGAAGCGGCTGCATCGCCGGAGGTGGTGGAGCGCACCTATCGGGCGATGATCGCGGCGTTCATCGATCTCGAGCTGTCGATTCATGGGAACCATGTCGCATCCGCTGCGGGGAGTGCACCCGGCGACACCGAGCGCCTGCACTTTCGGCCGATGACCCTCGGCGACCTCGAGAACATGGCGGCTCTGCTCGGGGATCCCGACGTGATGACCTACTACCCGGCCCCGAAGACCCGGGACGAAGCGCGGGCTTGGATCGAGTGGAATCAGCGGAACTACGCCGAGCACGGGTTCGGACTCTGGATCATCGAGACGCGCGACGGCGAGTTTGTGGGGGACTGCGGCCTGACCTGGCAGCAGGTCAACGGTCGGCGCGAGCTGGAGGTCGGCTACCACGTGCGCGCCGCCCTTCAGGGGCGCGGCTATGCGACGGAGGCGGCGGCCGCGTGCCGCGATTTTGCGCGCGACGTTCTGGGAACGGCCCACCTTGTCGCGATCATCCACCCCGACAATGCCGCCTCAGTTCGCATTGCCAAGAAGATCGGCATGAGTTTCATCGAGGAGGACCATGGCAGGGAAATCGTGCGACGCGTGCTCGGCCTCGACTTCTCTGAGACTCACTAGATCGTTGATCTGCGGACGGGGCAAGCGGACAGGCTCCACGGATACGGCGCTTGCGCTGCCTCACTGAGCGGGTTTTTCAGGTTCTTGTTGCGATGCATCGCCGTGAACAGGGAGGAACACTCGTCCGCCGCCCCGAATCTTCGCGTACCACCCGGCGACGCCGCTACCCGAGGCGGCATCCTTCGATTGCCTGTCGATGCGTTCGCGTTCGGCGCGAAAGTGCGCAGCCAAATCGCGAAATGCCGTAGCGGCATTCGGATTATCTGCGGCGCTCGTTGAACGAAAGCGCCGATCGGCAAAATCTATCTCGAACTCCGAGCCGAGTTCGTCGGCAACGAGCTGCGCGAGCCGCTCGCCTTCGGCGCTCACCTGTTCCCCTCGTTCCGGGGAGCGCCATTCATAGTCGGGTGTGAGGCCGTCATAGTAGGACTGTTCCCACTCCTCGAGCTCCCGCACGAGCGTGGGGCTGAGCGCACTCTCGCTGTATCTGACCGGACCAACGACAAACCACAGCACGGTGTTCGCATAATCGGGAAACATGCGAACCACGGATGTCCGTTGCTCGCCAGCGCGTTCCATATCGCGACCCTACCTGACCGGCTTCGTCGCACGGCGGCTCAATATCGGCAGGGAGTCTCGCGTGCTGACTCTCAGCCCGCGTTGTCAATCGACCTCTGCACGTAGCTGATCGCGTCGTCCGCACCGATCCCGAGCTGTCGAATCCGCTCGACGTAGGCATCCGCCGCAGCCTGGCCCAGGCGCTCGTTCGCGTCGCCGGGGTGGGAAACGAACGATCCTGCGCGCCCGCGAGTTTCGATGATCCCATCATTCTCGAGCTCACGGTACGTGCGGGCGACCGTATTCGGAGCCAGTTCGAGGTCTCCGGCCAGCCGACGCACGGTCGGGAGGCGGGCGCCCGCCGCAAGCTCGCCCGAGCGCACGAGGGCGGCGATCTGCATCCTGATCTGCTCGTACGGTGGCGTGGATGAGGTCGGGTCGATGATGATCAGCATCTGTCAGCTCGTCGCGAGGGAATGCTGCCAGAGACGGCGGCTCGACCGGTTGCTCACGGGGAGTGAGAGCAAGATCATCGGTGCGGTTCCGAGCAGCATGATCGCGTAGTACGACGGGGAGCTCATGTCCAACACCCAGGAACAGGCCGAGACAATCGTCGCTGTCGCGAGGCCGATGGATGCGATCCAGATGTCGCGCAGGGCGGAGGCGCGCAAGGCGTCGTCCCACTGCAGCTCGAGTTCGGTCGCCGCCGGCTGCGAGATGGTCAGAAGCTGTCGGCTCAGCACAACCACGCCGATCAGGCCAACGATCGAGAGCACCGACAACGCCACCACTCCACCGAGAGGAAGGCCGGCATTTCCCGGATTCGTCGGGAGGGCGCCGGTGACCAGCCCAATCGTGAGGGACGCCCCGAAGGCCGTTCCTCCTGTGGCGGCCCAGACCCATCCCGGATTCACATAGTCGGTCAGGGTGGGCGCTTCGAGGCGCGCGACTCGTGAGGTGCCAGAGCCGCCTCGAAGTGGAAACTGGCGGAGGGTCGACAACGCGCCGCCGGTGGCCGGTGCTGCCATGAGGACCCCGCTCACGGCGAATCCGGCGAGACCGGTGGGAACAAGTTGAGGCGCGACGAGGACCACCATGCCGAACGTCACGAGCGCGACGAGGGCGCCTAGCGAGAAACCGATGTAGCCATCGCGGATGCGACGATCGACGCGATCAACAATTTCGGGCGTGACAGGGAGGCCAATCCGGTCGGTGAAGGCCAACACGAGGTACTCGCGCCGACTCCGAGCCGAACGATAGATCAGGCCGAGAATCAGGCCGACCGCGGCGACCGCAAGAATTCCCCATGTAAAAGCCATTGCGCGACATCCCCTTTGTAGCAAGCTTGTATCAAGCAGCTTACTGCGTGGATGGCTACGGTCAGGAGGAGATTCTGCGACTCGCCGCCTGGGAGCGCCAGGTTTGCACGGTGTGTCGCCGGATCTCCTCCTTTACGTTGCGCTCGATCAGCAGCGGATGCCGGCGATCGAGCGAGAATGGGGAGATGATGTCAACCGATCGTGCGGCGATGCGCTTCCGTCCGCGCGGGAGCGGCTCATGACGACCTGGTGGGAGGTCGGTCTGAGCGTGCTCGGCGGGTTGCTGATCCTGTGGCTGGCTCTCGTTCTGGTTCTCTGGATCGAGCAGCGTCGGCATCCGGGCGGTGCTTCGCTTCGCGACCTCGTTCGACTCGCGCCCGACGTAGCGCGGCTGCTCAAGCGCCTTGCCTCCGATCGAACCGTGTCGGGTGGTGTTCGAATCTGGCTCGCGGTTCTTCTGCTCTACCTGCTGTCGCCGATCGATTTGATTCCGGATTTCATCCCCGTTCTCGGCTATGCCGACGACGCCATCATCGTCGCGATCGCTCTGCGATTCGCGACTCGTCGGGCGGGCAGCGACGCGGTGGAGCGAAATTGGCCGGGGACACCCGAAGGATTGTCAGCCGTGCTCCGGCTGGCTGGGTTGAATTCTTCCGCGTAGTTCCGGTCGCTATGCGGATGGTCAGACTGCGCGGATCAACGGCTGAAGCTCACATCTTTCGTCGCTGAAACGCCGGCGACCCGACCTGGCGCATCCTGATATTGCCAATAGAGGTTGATGTGGGCGATGGTCACCTCGGGTGGCGGAGCGCCCCACGCGGAGAGGTCGTTTGTCGTGTGCGCGTCGCCAACGAGGGTGACATCGAAGCCACGAGTGAAGGCGCCGTGGATCGTAGAGCGGATACAGGCATCCGTTTCAGCACCAGTCACGATCAGGCGTCCGACGCCGGCGTCGGCCAGCACATCCGCCAGGTCGGTGCCCTCAAAAGAGTCGCCATACAACTTGTGGATGAGAGGCTCAGACTCCCGCCGGGACAGCTCGCTCACGAACCMCCACGTCGCGCTTCCCCGGGCCATTTCCTCGGAAGAGTGCTGCACCCAGACGATGGTCACGCCCTCGGCGCGCGCCTTGTCAACCAGCGTGTTGATGTTCGAGATGACGGCATCCCGCTGATAGGCCCCGTCCACGACACCTTTCTGAGCGTCGATCACGATGAGCGCGGTGTTCGGTCGATCGGGCAGCGTGGTCATGACTCTCTCCCTTGCCGGTCGGACGTAATCCTCCAACAAAAGTATGCCGATCCACCGCCAACGGCTATTGCGCGCGAACGGCTATTGCGGTGAGGAGAGCAAGGGCGACAGAAGCCGGAGAGGGCGGATGCCGGTGGTCGAGCTTGTCGAGACCTCGTGGGCCGATCCTCAGACGCGACCTAGGTTCAGAGATTGTCTCGCGCGGTCTCGACAAGCTCGACCAACGAGAAGGCCGGCGACGCAGGCGGGGCGACGAGAGAGCTGAGCGAGATTGCTCAGCGGCCGTCGTGCACCCGCAGGCCGTCGAAGGCGACCGTGATCACGTCATCCGCCAGCTGGTCCTGGGTCAGGGATCCGCCCGGCTTGTACCACTCAACGATCGAGTTGATCATGCCGAACAGTAGCCGCGTCGTCGTGCGGGCGTCGACATCCGCGCGCAGAGTTCCCGCATCGCGGGCCTCCTCGACCAGGGCCGACACCGCGTTGTCGAACTCGCGGCGGCGGGCGAGCGCATCGCGCTCCAGCTCGGTGTTGCCGCGCAGGCGCAGCAGCAGCGTGACGTACGGAAGCTCCTCGACGAGCACCTTGACCGCACCACGCAGCACGTAGCGCAGGCGCTCATCGGCGGCCCCCTCGGTCGCGCCGGGCTGGGTCAGGATGCCTTCGAGCTCGCCCAGCGCGCGCTCGAGAGCCATGCGCAGCAGATCCTCTTTGCTGCTCACGTGGTAGTAAACCGCTGACTTGCTCGTGCCGAGACGTTCGGCCAGCAGCCCCATCGAGGTGGCGTCATAGCCATAGTCATTGAACGCGGCGACGGCGATGTCGAGCACGGCCGGGAGGTCATAGGGCGCGCGTCCGCTGCGACCGTTTCCGCCGCCGCCGGCGCTACCCGAGACGCCGCCGGCGCTGCTGCCAGCGCCGCCGTTCGTTCCGCCACCGGTGGCCGGGGAGCCGGTCTCTGCTGAGGGATTCATGAGAACACGACTCTATCCGAAGACCGATCTTGATCGGGGTGGCCCGCCGTGATAGTTTTACTGAACGATCGGTAAGTGGTAGCAATGAAGCTCACCGGAACCAGCGGCTTTCGTAGCCTCAGAGCAAGGAGGCTCCTCGTGGATACCCCCAGTGGCACCGCCGACGAAGTCGGCCAGGCACGGTTCGACGAAATTATCGCCGCCGACAGCCGGGTCGAGCCGACCGACTGGATGCCGGAGGGCTACCGCAAGACCCTCGTGCGCCAGATTTCGCAGCACGCGCATTCCGAGATCATCGGCATGCAGCCGGAGGGCAACTGGATCACCCGCGCGCCCAGTCTCAAGCGCAAGGCGATCCTGATGGCCAAGGTGCAAGACGAAGCCGGCCACGGGCTCTACCTCTACTCCGCCGCCCAGACGCTTGGCGTCGACCGCGAGACCATGTTCGACCAGCTGATCACCGGCAAGGCCAAGTACTCGTCGATCTTCAACTACCTGAGCCCGACCTGGGCCGACATGGGTTCGATCGGCTGGCTCGTCGACGGCGCCGCAATCTGCAACCAGGTGCCGCTGTGCCGGGCATCCTATGGCCCCTACGCCCGCGCGATGGTGCGCATCTGCAAAGAGGAATCGTTCCACCAGCGTCAAGGCTTCGAGATTCTGCTGTCGTTGATGAACGGATCCGACGAGCAGAAGGCCATGGCCCAAGAGTCGGTCAATCGTTGGTACGCGCCGGCCCTGATGATGTTCGGCCCGCCGGATGGCGACTCGCCGAACTCGCAGCAGAGCATGGCCTGGAACATCAAGCGCTTCGGCAACGACGAGCTGCGCCAGCGCTTCGTCGACATGCTCGTTCCCCAGGCCGAGATTCTTGGCGTCACCCTGCCAGACCCCGACATTGCCTGGAACGAAGAGCGCGGCCACTACGACTTCGGCGAACTCGATTGGACCGAGTTCCACGAGGTGCTGGCTGGCCGCGGCCAGGCCAACACCGTGCGGGTGAACCGCCGGCGCGACGCCCACGAGGGCGGCGAATGGGTGCGCGAAGCAGCCCGCGCCTATGCCGACAAGAAGCAGGCCGACGAACAAGCCGACAAGCAGGCCGACAACGCCCAGAACGAGACCCAGAGGATCGCATCATGACCAGCCCCGGAGATTCAGGCAAGCGCGAGACGTGGCCGCTGTGGGAAGTCTTCATCCGCTCTTCCCGCGGTCTGTCCCACGTGCACGCCGGTTCGCTGCACGCCCCTGACGAGATCATGGCCGTGCGTAACGCCCGCGACCTCTACACACGCCGCGGCGAGGGAGTGTCGGTGTGGGTCGTTCCCGCGTCGGCGATCACCGCGTCAGATCCGGATGCGAAGGGTGCATTTTTCGAGTCCCCGCAGGGCAAGGACTACCGTCACGCCACGTACTACACGGCCTCCGAAACGGTGCCCCACCTATGAGTACCGCAGCCGGCACGCACGCCTCGGCCTCGCAGATCCCACGGATCGGCAACGCCTCGGTCGTTACGCCCGAGTCGATCGCTGAGTCGATCGAACGCACCGACCTCGTCGCATCCGATGCCGTGGCGCAGTACGCCCTCGGACTCGGCGACGACGCGCTGATTCTCGCGCAACGCCTGGGGGAGTGGATCGCGAACGCCCCTGAAATCGAAGAGGACATCGCCCTCGGCAACATCGGACTCGACGTGCTCGGCCACGCCCGCAGCCTGCTCACCTACGCCGGTTCGGCCTGGGGCAAGAGCGAAGACGACCTCGCCTACTTCCGCTCCGAGTCCGAGTTCCGCTGCCGCCAGCTGTTCGAGCAGCCGAACGGCGACTTCGCGCAGACCATTGCGAAGCAGCTGATCGCATCCGTCTATTTCGACCTGCTCTACCGCGAGCTGTCGAACTCGGCCGACCCGATGCTCGCCGCGATCGCGGCCAAGGCGGTCAAAGAGGTTGACTACCACCTCGATCACAGCATTCAGTGGCTGCTGCGCCTGGGCCTCGGCACCGACGAGTCGCACCGTCGGATGCAGCGCGGGCTCGACGCGATGTGGCCGTTTGCCGATGAACTCTTTCGGGACGAGCCCGCTGCGGCCGCGCTGCCGGGCATCGCCGCCGACTCGGCGCGGATGCGCGCGGGGTTCGACGCCACAGTTCCGAAGCTGATTGAGGACGCCGGTCTCACGGTTCCGACAATGCAGCCGGTGCGCGGCGGTGGGCGTGACGGCGTGCATTCCGAGGCCCTCGGCACGCTGCTCGCCGAGATGCAGGTGCTCGCTCGCGCGCACCCGGGAGCGTCATGGTAGCCACCGTTTTGGATTCTCGAGTCGATCAGGCAACGACTGCCGCGGCACTCGCCGCCGCGGAAGTTGACGCTGCGTCGGCCCTCGAAGCCGAAGCTCGCCCGCTGCCCGCGAGCGACGCCGACCGCGCCGCCTGGGCCATCGCGGCCACGGTCTGTGACCCCGAAGTTCCGGTGCTGACGATCGAAGACCTCGGCGTGCTGCGCCGCGTCAACGTCGCCGACGGTGCGGTTTCGGTCGACATCACGCCCACCTACTCCGGCTGCCCAGCCGTCGACGCGATGCGCGACGACATCGTGACCGCGCTCACTCAGCACGGCTACACGAGCGTCACGGTCAACGTTGTGCTGGCCCCCGCCTGGACCACCGACTGGCTGAGCGACGCCGGCCGGGCGAAGCTGGAGGAGTACGGGATCGCAGCCCCGGCTGCTCGCCAACCCGGCGGCAAAGTGAGCCTGGGCCTCGGCATCCGCTGCCCGCACTGCGGCTCGCTGCACACGCGCGAACTCTCCCGCTTCGGCTCCACCTCGTGCAAGGCACTCTACGTGTGCCAGCGCTGCCAGGAGCCGTTCGACTACTTCAAGGAACACTGAGAATGACAGCCATGACGACTGCCGATTCGACAACTGCAGACTCGACAACGACCGGCGCCACAGATATGACGGATGCGACGCCAGTCGATCCGACGGATGCCGCGGCGTCCGACTCCCGCATCATCCCGACCCGGCGTCGCGCGCGCTTTCACTCGCTGACCGTTTCGGCGGTGCGCCCACTCACGGCGGATTCGGTGGAGATCACCTTCGCCGTTCCCGACGAGCTGGCCGGCAAATACGACTATGCGCCGGGGCAGTACATCGCGATCCGCACCTCGCTCGGCGGCGAAGACGTGCGTCGCAGCTATTCGATCTGCCAGGCGCCGGTCGCCGGTGAGCTGAAGGTCGCGATCAAGCGCGACCTCGGCGGACTGTTCTCGACCTGGGCCATCGAGAACCTCCAGCCCGGCATGCAGATCGACGTGATGAGCCCGGAGGGCCGGTTCACCTCGCAGGTGCCCGTGCGCGCCAACGCGCACTACGTGGCGATTGCCGCCGGCTCGGGAATCACCCCGGTGATGGCCCTGATCGAGGGAACCCTCAAGGCGTCGCCCGGCAACACGTTCTCGCTCGTCTACTCCAACCGCACCGCGATGGACACGATGTTCGTCGACGAACTCGCCGACCTGAAAGACCGCTACCCCGCCAGGCTCGCGCTCTATCACGTGCTCACTCGCGAGCGCCGGAGTTCAGAGCTGCTCTCCGGCCGCCTCGACGCCGAGAAGGTGCGCAACATCCTCGACGCGCTGATCAGCCCGGCGAATGTCGACGAATGGTTCATCTGCGGACCGTTCGATCTCGTTCAGCTCTGCCGCGACACCCTCGCCGAGCTGGGCGTCGACGTGTCAGCCATCCGCTACGAACTCTTTACGACCGACCGCCCCGACAACCTCACCGGGCAAGCCGGGCGGCCTGTTCTTCCGCGCGATGACGATCAGGTGCACAGCATTTCGTTCGTGCTCGATGGCACGACGGCCACGGTGACGAGCCCGGTGCACAGCAACGAGAGCATCCTGAACGCGGCGTTGCGCGTGCGCGGTGACGTGCCGTTCGCCTGTGCGGGCGGCGTCTGCGGCACCTGCCGCGCGGTGCTCACCGAGGGCACCGTCGACATGGTCGAAAACTACGCGCTCGAGCCCGAGGAATTGGCGCGTGGGTATGTGCTCACCTGCCAGGCTGTTCCCACGAGCGAGAAGGTCTGCGTCAACTACGACGCGTGACCGTGAGCGTTGACGTCGCATCCGCTGCAAATTGAAGGAGTGTCATGCCCGTTGAAGTGACCATCGCCGACGGCGTCGCCGAGATCGTTCTGAATGACCCGGCCAAGCTCAACGCGCTCGACGAGAGTGCGATCGCCGGTCTCTCGAGTGCGCTGACGGAGGCGCATGAGGCGGGTGTGCGTGCGCTTCTGCTGCGCGGCGAAGGGCGTGCGTTCTGTGCCGGGCGGGACATTTCGGGGGTCGATCCGGCGACGGATGACGCGCGCGGCTACCTGGATGACGTGGTCACTCCGCTGCTGCGTCAGCTCGCGAGCTTTCCCGCACCGACCTTCGCCGCGGCGCAAGGCGCCTGCCTCGGCGTCGGTCTCGGACTGTTGATCGCGACGGATGTGGTCTACGTGGCGGAAACCGCGAAGATCGGATCCCCGTTCGCGAACCTCGGGGCGACGCTCGATTCGGGGGGACATGCGCTCTTCGTCGAACGGCTCGGCGCGCACCGCACGCTCGACCTGATCTACACGGCAGAGCTGATGAGTGGGGCGGAAGCCGTGGCGGCCGGCCTGTTCAGCCGGGCCGTACCGGAGGATTCCCTGCTGGAGTTCACCCGGGAGCGAGTCGCGAAGGTGGCGACCGGTGCGACCGGCGCGTTCCTGGCGAGCAAAGCCCTCGTCGCGCGGTTGCGGGACGAGCGGATCGGACTCTGGACCTCACTCGCCGACGAGAATGCGGCCCAGGGTGCGCTCTGCGCGACCGACGACTACCGGGAGGGCTTCGCGGCGTTCCAGCAGAAGCGGCGTCCGGTGTTCACGGGGACTCGCGTCTAGCATCCAGCAGTCGCTCATGTTCAGCCTTGAGCACCCGCAGCGCTCCCAGGAGGCTGGAGGCTTCCACAGCTGAACATTATCGACACATCGTTGATCGAGGAGCAGCCGACGGACGGGAACCTGTGAGGTTTGCAACTGCGGAGATTCTTCAGAAACGTGTGGAATTCGGGGCGGAATTCCCCGAATCACGCGAAATCTCCGCTGCGGGGAACGGCGCTAGTCGGCCACCGCGCCGGTTGAACGCCGCCGCGCGGGGTGAACTCAACCCGCGCGGAGGCGTTCAACCCGCGCAACGCAGTAGAACTACACATTGCCGAGCAGCAGCAGCGGCTCCTCGATGCAGCGCGCCACATAGGTGAGGAAACCGGATGCGACATCGCCGTCACAGACACGGTGGTCGAACACGAACGAGAGTTGCATCACCCGACGCACCGCCAACTCCCCATCAACGACCCACGGGCGCTCAAGCACTCGCCCGATTCCGAGCATCGCTACCTCAGGGAAGTTGATGATTGGGGTGGAGCCGTCGACGCCGAATCCGCCGTAGTTGTTGAGGGTGAAGGTGCCGCCCGACAGGGTTCCGGGCCCGAATTCGCCCTTCTCGCTGGCCGTGACGAGAGCCACGATCGCATCCCGCAGCTGACTGGTCGTCATGTCCTGCGCGTTGTGCACGACCGGAACCATCAGCCCGCGCGGCGTCTGCGCAGCCAGCCCGAGGTTGATCCGCCCGTGCTGGATGATCGCCTGACCGTCGGCGCTCAGCGACGAGTTGAGGATTGGATACTGCCGCAGCCCGGCCACGACGAAACGTGCGATCAAGGCGGTCAGGCTGAACCGCTCGCCCGTGGACTTCTGCAGCCGCTCCTTGGCCGTGAACAGTTCGGTCGCGTCGACGTCAAGCCAGATCGTCGCCTCGGGAATCTCCCGGCGCGACCGGCTGAGGCGCTCAGCCACGACCTTGCGCAGACCGGTGATCGGGATGCGCAGATCGTCGGTGCCGAGGTGCGGCACCGCGTCCGGCGCGACGAGGGTCGTCGCCGACGGGCCGGAAGCGGCTGACGGCATGACGGATGACACGGTTGCGGGCGTCGACGCAGCCGACCCGACGGATGCGGCACGGTCGGTCTCGGTCGTGCCGGGCTCCCTCAGCGTGGCCGAGTTCTGCGACGCGAGTGCGGCAATCGCCGCCTCGACGTCGTCGCGCAGCACGAGGGAATCCGGACCGCTGCCGACCAATTGGCTTGCATCAAAGCCGTGCGATTTCGCCCGCTTGCGCACGAGCGGGGAGACGACAGGGGAGCGCCGGCTCGGGTCGAGAATGGCCGTCGCGGGAGCCGAGGCCGGCGTGAGCGTGCGGGCCCCGAACCGTCCACCGGCCGGTCGCTTCAGCCGCACCGTCGACTCGCTCGTTCCGTACCCGACAAGAACCGCGCCGGAGCCCGCCGCCATTCCGGAATCAAGCGGACGAGCCGAGACGGGAGCCTCAGCATCCACCAAAGCCTCAGCATCCACCGAAACCCCAGCATCCGCCGACAGCTCAGCGCCCACCGGCACCACCGTGATCAACGGCGACCCCTTGTGCACCACTTCGCCCGCCGCGGCATGCAGCGTCACGACCCGGCCGCCGAACGGCGACGGCAGTTCGACCACGGACTTCGCGGACTCCACCTCGACCACCACCTGGTCGATGGCAATCACATCGCCGGGCTTGACCAGCCACGACACGATCTCCGCCTCGGTCAGCCCCTCGCCCAGGTCGGGCAGCAGAAAATCGTGGGGCGTCAGAGCCTCAGGTGTCAGAATTTCGCGCGGCATCAAGCTCACCATTCCCAGGTGTCAAGCGCGGCAAGCACGCGTTCGGCAGTCGGCAGATAGTGCTCTTCGAGCTTCGGAGCGGGGTACGGGATGTCGAAGCCCGCGATCCGCAGAATGGGCGCAGCCAGGTAGAAGAAGTTGCGCTCAGTCACCCGCGCGGCAACTTCGGCGCCGTAGCCGCCGAACTGGGCGGCCTCGTGGATGACCGCAGCCCGGCCGGTCTTGCGCACCGACGCGCTCACCGTCGCATCGTCGAACGGGGAGAGGCTGCGGAGGTCGATGACCTCGACCGAGAGTCCCTCCTGCTCGCCGAGCTCGGCGGCGTGAAGCGCGGTCTTCACGGTGGGCCCGTAGGCGAGCAGCGTGACGTCGCTGCCGACCCGCAGCACCTGCGCCTCGGTCATCGGGAGAGTCTGCGTGGGCAGAGCCACGTCATCCTTCACCCAGTAGCGACTCTTCGGCTCCAGAAAAATGACCGGGTCGTCGCTCGCGATCGCCTCACGCAGCATCGAATAGGCGTCGGCCGGATTCGACGGGGTGACGACGGTCAGGCCCGGAGTGTGGGTCCAGTACGCCTCCGACGAATCGGAGTGGTGCTCGACGCCGCCGATTCCTCCGGCGTAGGGAATGCGGATGACGATCGGCAGCGTCACCCGGCCCTTCGTGCGGTTGCGCATCTTCGCCAGGTGCGAGGTGATCTGCTCGAACGCGGGGTAGCTGAACGCGTCGAACTGCATTTCGACCACCGGGCGCAGGCCGTACATGGCCATGCCGATCGCGGTGCCGACGATGCCGGATTCGGCCAGCGGCGAGTCCCAGACCCGCTCCTCACCGAATTGCTTCTGCAGGGCATCGGTCACCCGGAACACTCCGCCGAGCGGGCCGACATCCTCTCCGAAGACAACAACGTTCGGGTCCTCGGCGAGGGCGTCGCGGAGCGCGGCATTCAATGCGCCGGCAATGCTCAGCGAGGTGGGAGCCGGCGGGGTGGTGGATGCCGAGGCGTCCGAGGCATCCGGTGTCGCGTGCTGTCCCGCGTTCACGGTGTCCGGCTTGCGGGGCTTCGCGGCGGGGGTCGGGTTGTCGATGATGGTCATGAGGGGGTTCCCGGTTCGATCGAGGCCAACTCGCGGGCGAGAAACTCGCGCTGTTCGAGCAGCGCGGGGCGGGGCTGTGCGTAGATGTGGTCGAAGAGTGAGAGCGGGTCGATCACGGGTGTTTCGTTCATCGCGTCGCGGGTGAGGGTGGCGAGGTCTTCAGCGTCGCTCGTGATCGACAGGCGCACCTCGTCGGTGAGGGCTCCGATGTCGGTCAGGTACTTTTCGAGACGTTCGACCGGGTCGAGTCGGCGCCAGTGCTCGACCTCGGATGCGTCGCGATAGCGGGTGGGGTCGTCGGAGTTGGTGTGCGACTCCATCCGGTAGGTGAGGCCCTCGATCATCGTCGGGCCGCCGCCGGTGCGGGCGCGATCGATGCTCGCCGTGATCACCGCGAACATGGCGGCGACATCGTTGCCGTCGACGAAGTAGCCGGGCATGCCGTAGCCGATCGCCCGATCGGCCAGGGTGCGAGCGTGCGACTGCTTGCTGAACGGAACGCTGATCGCATACTGATTGTTCTGAATCACAAAAACTGCCGGCGCCTGCCAGACGGAGGCGAAGTTGAAGGCCTCGTGGGCGTCGCCCTCGCTGGTTGACCCGTCGCCGAGAAAGGTGAGCGCGACGGTGTCGTCGTGCTTGAGTTTCGCGGCGGTGGCCAGGCCGACGGCGTGCAGCGCCTGCGTGGCCAGCGGGGTCGACTGCGGGGAGATGCGGTGCTCGTGCGGGTCGAACCCGCCATGCCAATCACCGCGGAAGAATGACAAGATTTCGACCGGGCTCACCCCGCGGGTGAGCAGCGCGATGGTGTCGCGGTAGGTCGGAAACAGCCAGTCGGTCGGTCCGAGCGCGGCGACGGATGCGATCTCGCAGGCCTCCTGGCCGAGCGCCGACGGGTAGGTGGCCAGCCGCCCCTGCCGGGTCAGCGCGGTGACCTGGGCGTCGAAACGGCGAGCGAGAACCATCTTGCGATACAGATCCAACAGTGTTGCGACATCCGGAATCGTGAAGCCGGCCGTTTGCTCGCCCTCCACGGCGACGCCGTTCTCGTCGATCAGCCGGATGGGCAGCCGGGTGGGTAAAACCGGGTCAACGGAAGGGGTAGCGACAGTGCTCATGCAGCAATCGTCGACCACCTGGGAGCGAACCGCTAGGGCCTCTCAGCGGTGGATGACAGATGGCTGGGGAGTGCCGAGAGTGCGTGCCATTTGTAGCGTGGAGATGGCGTCAGAGTTGCCAAGTGTCCGGGAGCGCACCGGGTGCATTTCCCGCGCGCTCGTCGAGCACGAGGTGCGATCGGGTGGCAATGACGCCGGGCATCTCGTGGATCTGCTGGAGGATGACGGCGCTCAATTTCTCGTGGTCGGGCGCGCTGACCGTCACCACGAAGTCGATGTCGCCGCTGACCGCGAGCACGGACTCGACGAAGGGGAGTTCGGCGAGCGCCGCGGCCATCCCGGGAAAGGACGCGTCGCCGATCGTCACGATGACGAGCGCGGTCACGTTGAGGCCGATCGACTTGCGGTCCACATGAGCGGAGAAGCCGGTGATGACGCCGTTGGCGATGAGGTTCTGCACCCGCTTGTGGGCAGCGGTGCGGGAGATGTGCACGCGTTCGGCCAGGGTGCGGATCGAGAGCCGGGCATCCTTGCTCAGCTCCGCGATGAGGGCGCGGTCAACGCGGTCGACATTCATCCGCTCAGCGTACTAGGGCTCTCGACACGCTCGACCGCAGATCATGGCCAACCGCACCCCGCAGGAGTAGCGTGAAGTTTCCCGCTGTGTCAGCGGGCCGCACGCTTCGACGAGGCGCAGACTCGCCGATGACCGTTTCCGCCTGAGTCGAGGAGGTCGCGCATGACTGACACCGCGCCGCCTCCCGTTCCTCCGGCTCACTTCTGGGAGCGCATCGTCGCCTGGACACCCGGCTACGGCACCGTCATGCTCCTCATCGGTGTTGCCTATGCGTTGTGCGCTGCGCAGATCGGTCTTCAACCGAGCGCCCTGGCCCTTCTCGTGCAACTCCTGACTGTCGGGGTGATCTTTCGGGTCGCCGAAGTGAAGAAGGTCATCCGAGACGTCGCAACCGTCGTTCTCATCGTCGCCGCCGTGGGCATCGCGCTCGTCTGGATCTCCGGTGCCGAGGGAACCTGGGTCAAGGTGGCCATGACGGCCGCCGCTGTCGTCTTCTACGGAGTCGCCCCCGCGGCGGTCATCGGTCATCAAATCCATCGCGACGTCATCGACGCGCAGACCATCTTCGCCGTTGTCGCGGCCTACATTTTGATCGGGATGTTTTTCACCTTCGCGTATGTCCTGGCGAGCATCCCTGGCAACATCTTCAAGGGCGAGGGGGTCGGCTCCCTGTCAGAGGTCTTGTTCTTCTCGTTCACCTCGCTCAGCACCACGGGATACGGCAACTTCGTTCCGGTCACGGCCACTGGCCAGACCCTCGCCATCGCCGAGATACTCGCCGGTCAACTGTTCATCGGGTTGGCCATCGCCCGGGTCGTCACCGCCTGGATGCCGAGACGCAAGTGAGCGGCAACGCCGACGGCGGGCCGCCCCCCACGCCGATCGACCTCACTCCTCGCACACTGATCGTTCTGTCGCTTCCGGCGATCGCCATCGGGGTGGTCTCTGCCGTCGTGTTGTTCGCCCTCGACGAGCTCGCCCATTTTCTTCAAGACTTTCTCTGGCAAACCGTGCCCGGCTGGGTCGGAGCCGACCCCACCTCCGGCCGGTGGATCTTCGGCACGCTGAGCCTCACCGGGCTGGCGGTCGGCCTGATCGTGGCGTTCGTACCCGGTCATGGTGGTCGCGACAGTGCGACGACAGAGCTCATCGCACCACCGCTTCCGCTGATCGCCCTTCCCTCGCTTGCTGTGGTGGCCGTGCTGGGACTTGCCGGCGGCGTCAGTCTCGGCCCCGAAAACCCGATCATCGCGATCAATTCGGCGCTGCTCGTCGTCCTGGTGCGGTGGATCGCGCCGAAGATTCCCATCACCATGGTCGTCATGCTCGTCGCCTCGGGAACCATCGGCGCGCTGTTCGGCACCCCGGTCGCGGCCGCACTGGTCTTCACCGGTATCGTCGCCGCGTTGAAAACCGGAGGGTCACTTTTCGACCGGCTTTTTCTGCCTCTGGTTTCGGCCGGCGCCGGTGCGATGACCATGTCAGTGCTCGGGCCACCGCTGGCGATCCTGAAGCTCCCACCCCTCGGAGTCCCCAACGGTTTCGACATCGGCGGCAGCATCGTCATTGCAATCGGGGCGACCCTCGTCGGGCTGGCCGTCGTCTACGTCTTTCCCGCGCTTCACCGGTTCTTCCACGGGCTCGGGAGCCCCATCCTCTTCACCACCCTCGGCGGCGTAATTCTCGGCATTCTCGGTGCGATCGGCGGCCCGATCACCCTGTTCAAGGGCGCCGAGCAATCGGAGGAGCTGTTGAGCAACGCGTCGAGCTACTCCCTGGGCGCACTGGTGCTCATCGTCGTGGTGAAAATCCTCGCCCTGATGATCGCTGCCGCCGCCGGTTTTCGGGGCGGCCGCATTTTTCCGTCGGTGTTCATCGGCGTGGATCTCGGGTTGATCGCGCACGTTCTACTGCCCGACGTGCCGCTCGGTCTCGCCATCGCCAGCGCGACGCTCGGGCTGATTCTGGTGATCGCCCGTGACGGGTGGCTCGCACTGTTTCTGGCCGTGGTCATCGTGGGCGACATCTCGGTGCTCAGCGTGCTGTGCATTTCAATTCTGCCGGCCTGGCTGCTCGTCTCGCGTGCGCCTGAGATGATCGCGCACCCGCCGACACCGGTGGCGCCCATGCCACCGCCGGCCCCAGCGGTCGGTTGACGGCGCACGGTGGCCTGTCGAGGCTTGACCCGGCCTGACACGGTCGACCGACGCGCCCCGGCCCCTCCGTCCTCCCGAACTTTCAGCCTGATTCCGAGTAGCCGCGCTACTCTGCTCTGCGCAGCGCGCTATCGTGCACTGCACAGAAGGGCGGTGCGGTCGTGAGCGAACCCGTTTTGGTGGCCACAGACATCCACAAGTCATATGGGCACGGCGCCAGCCGCTTCGACGCGTTGAAAGGGGTGTCCCTCGAGATCGGCGCCGGGGAGTCGATCGCGATCGTCGGCAAGAGCGGGTCGGGCAAGTCCACGCTGATGCATCTGCTCGCGTTGCTCGACAACCCCGACAGTGGGGTGCTGCTGGTCGAAGGCACGGATGCGCGACAACTCAAGACTGCGGCGGTGAACCGGCTGCGCAATGAAGACTTCGGGTTCGTGTTTCAGCAGTTCTTCCTCACCCCGAATGCGACGGTGCTCGACAACGTGATCCTGCCGCTCAAGATCGCCGGGGTCGGCCCGACGGAGCGGAAGGCTCGCGGAATGGCGGCGCTGGAACAGCTGGAACTCGCCGACAAGGCCAAGAACAAGGCGATCAACCTCTCGGGCGGTCAGAAGCAGCGGGTGGTGATCGCGCGGGCCCTCGTGAACAACCCGAAGGTGATCTTCGCCGATGAGCCGACCGGCAACCTCGACACGGCCACGGGAAAACTGGTCGAGGACATCCTGTTCGACCTCAACAGGGAGAACGGGATCACCCTCGTCATCGTCACCCACGATGTCGAGCTGGCGGAGCGCTGCGACCGGCAACTGTTTCTGCGCGACGGCGTGGAAGACCCGACGCAGGAACGCCTGTTGCACCCGCGCGACACGTCGAGCGACCAGCCGGGTTCCGAATCATGAATCCGCTCGACCTGGTGCGCACCGCGATCGGCAACAGCTTTCGCAGCAAATTACGCACCGGGCTCACCGTGGTGGCCATCTTCATCGGCGCATTCACGCTGACGATCACCAGCGCGATCGGCACAGGCATCTCGAACTACATCAACGCGCAGGTCGAAGCGATCGGCGCCGCCGACGTGCTGACGATCACGAAGACCACGGATGCGTCGACGTCCGCAAGCGACGGACCCGCGAAATACGACCCGAACCAGGCCACCGTCAACGGCGGCCCGCCCGGTGTGACCATCACCCCGATCAGCGCCGAAGACCTCACCGTGATCGAAGCGACACCCGGCCTCAGCGACGTGAACCCGATCACAAGGGTGACGCCGACCTTCATCGAATTCGCCGACAACGGCAAGTACGTGATCACCGTCAATCCGGGGGCGACACTGACGAAAGCCGACCTCGCCGCCGGCGGGCAACTGAGCGAGAACTCGACCGAGAACGAGGTGATGCTGCCCACCTCCTATCTGGAGAATCTCGGCTTCGCGAGTGCCGAAGCGGCGATCGGCGAGGCGGTCACGATCGGCGTGAACGACTATCAAGGCACGGCACACGAAGTGCCGGCGACGGTGGTCGGGGTGCAGAACGAGACGCTGCTCGGCAGCGGCGTCGGCCTGAACCAGCAGCTGACCACTGAACTGAGCCGGATCCAGGCGACCGGCCGGCCCGCCGGACTCCCACTCGGCTATCAGGTCGCGACCGCGCGCATTGCTTCGGGTTCGACGACCGCCGAGGTCGACACGATCAAGAATGATCTCGCCGATCAAGGGTTCACCGCGCTCACCGTCGCCGATCAGATCGGGTCGTTCGAAACCGTCATCAACGGCATCATCGGTGTGCTCAACGCCTTCGCGGTGATCGCGCTGATCGCCGCTGGATTCGGCATCATCAACACTCTGCTGATGAGTGTGCAGGAGAGAACCCGGGAGATCGGGCTGATGAAGGCCATGGGTATGAGCGGCGGCAAGGTGTACGCCCTGTTCAGCATGGAAGCGGTGTTCATCGGTTTTCTCGGCAGCGCGATCGGCGCGCTTGTCGCAATCATTCTCGGCTCCGTCGTCAGCGACGCGCTCGCCAACACCGTGTTGTCCGGCCTGCCCGGCTTGCACCTGATGCAGTTCGCACCCGGGTCGATCGCGATCATCATCCTCGTCGTGATGCTGATCGCCTTTCTCGCCGGCACGCTGCCGGCCCGCCGGGCGGCCCGGCAGAATCCGATCGATGCGCTCCGCTACGAATAGGCACGCTCAGCCGTGAGCGACCGGCGGCAGTTCGCGTTGCTTCACCGGACGCCTCGCGGACTGCATCACCTCCCGAATCGAGATCTTGCGGGAGTACTCGATCGATCCGTAGCGAAACAGCCGAACCGCTAGGCGCAGCACCAGGGCGGCCAGAATCCAGAGCTCGGCGATGATGATGATCGCCTGCCAGAGCGGAAGCGTGCCGAAGGCATTCCGCAGCAGCGCCGTCACCGGCGCTGAGTACGGAAAGAAGGAGAAGATCTGCACGATGAGCGCGGTCGGGTCGCTGATGATCAGCGAGATCGTGTAGAACGGCACGAAGATCAGCACCATCAGTGCGCCGTAGATCGGGCCGGCATCCTTCACCGTCGGCATGGCGGCGCCGAGTGCCACCAGGGTGCCGGTGAACAGGGCGAAACCGCCGAGCAGAATGAGCGTGCCGACGATCATCTGTTGCGGGTCGAAGGTGAGTGCGGCGAGGTCGAGATTCGGGATGTTGAGCTGAGTGCGAAAGAAGACGTAGCCGAGCACAAAGGGCAGGGCGAAGACCAGCATCTGAACAATTCCGATGAACAGCAGCGACACGATTTTGCCGAGGATCAGACTCGTTGGGTTGATCGTGGTCAGAATCATCTCGGTGACCCGGTTCTCCTTCTCCTCCAGCGTCGCGCTCAGCATCTGGTTGCCGAGCAGCAGAATGACCGCGTAGAAGATGGCCAGGAAGATCAGCGGAGGAAATACCCCGTTGAAGCCTCCGGACACGGTCCCGTTCGAATACGTGATGGTGTTCGTCGTGAGGTTGCCGGCCGCGATGCTCGTCAGCTCAGGCGAGCCCAGGCGTTCGGCCGCACTGGTCTGCAGGATCGATTGGGCCACCGAGGCATACTCGCCGTTGTTGAACACCCCGATGTCGGCGCCGAACACTTGGATCTTCTGGGTGGCCGGCTCGGCCGGATAGGCGAAGAAGGCGTCGATTGTTCCCGCTTTCACCGCCGCCACGCCGGCCTCGGTGCTCGGCGCGAGAGTTCCGCCGGCCGCGTCGACAACGGAGGGGAGCACCACGCCCGACGCATCGGTGTATTCGAACGAGAAGTGCGCGTTCTTCTGCGCGGCTTCCGACTGAGTGCGGGAGTTGTTCGAGACGAAGACCAGGGAGAACACGACGATGAGAACAACCGGGACGAACAGTGTCGCCACCCAGAACCTGCGCTTCGTGACCGTGCGGACGAACTCGAATCGCACGACGGTGCCGAGATTGTGCCTGGCCATGTCACGCCTCCGCTCGGTCAGATTCGCGATCGGCGTCTGGGCCGTAGACCTCGATGAAGATGTCCTCGAGAGAACGACGAGTCGGAGTGAACCGGCTGATGCCGATGCCTGAGGCGACGAGTCTCGCGAGCACCGCCGCGGCATCCGCATCGGGGCTGAGCTCAAGCTCGGCGTGCCCGTGCGCGTCTTGGATGCAGCGGTAGGCGGCATCCTCGGGGATCACCCCGTCGTGATCGATCTGGATGACGGTACCCCCGAACTCGTCTTGCACGTCGGCGACGGTGCCATAGGCGCGAGACACCCCGTCTTTGAGCAGGATCACCCGGTCGCAGAGGCGTTCGACCTCTTCCATCTGGTGGGTGACCATCATCACCGTGGAGCCGGCCCGTTTCTGGTCTTCGATGATGTCCATCAGCAGCCGCCGGTTGACCGGGTCGAACCCTTTCGTCGGTTCGTCAAGAATGAGCAGCTCCGGTTCATTCATCACCGTGACGCCGAGCTGCACTTTCTGCTGCTGGCCGCTCGAGAGTTTGTCGAGGCGGGTGCGCTCCTTGTCGGCCAAACCGACCCGGTCGAGATAGTCGATCGACCACCGGCGTGCTTGCTCGCGGCCGAGACCTTTGAGCAGACCGAAGTAGACCATCACATCGATCACCGACTCCTTCTTATAGAGTCCGCGCTCTTCGGGCAGATAGCCCAGCCGCCCGCTGGTTTCGGGCGTGAACGGCCGGCCGTCGATGTGCAGGATGCCCGCGGTCGGCTGGTAGATGCCCAGCAACGCCCGAATCGTCGTGGTCTTGCCCGAGCCGTTGCTGCCCAAGAAACCGAACGTCTCACCGCGCTCAATCGTGAACGACAGATCGCGGATGACCGTGGTCTTGCCGAAGTCCATTCGAAAGTTCGCGACCGTTACCAGCGGCCCCGGGTCCAGCGTGCTCACGCTGTCACGCTACGCCGGAATGCAGCGATCGTGAACGATGGGACGTCAGGCTGAGAGGGAACTCAGATGCGCGGCAACAGGCTGGGCGGGACGCACGGCTGGCCGCCTGGCAGGCTCAGGCAGTTGCCGAGGAAGGCCGGGTACGGGCCGTCGGTCGAGGGGCCGAACCAGGTTGTGTAGAACGTCCAGAAATTGAGATTGCCCCAGGCGGAGCATCCGTCGCCCTCACTCTTCGCGCTCTTCAACGCCGACCGGTTCGGCTGGTATGGCGTGTAGTTGTAGAGGTTGGCCGTGGCCTGGTTTGCAATCGTGACCGGCTTCGACCCGCACTCGGCGTTCGGGTTGAATCCGACGTCGACGGTGCCGATCTTGTAGGTGCGCTCTGGCTCCTGGCTGTACTGCCGAAACTGCCAGGCGGCGTTGTAGACCTGGTTGAAGAAGCCGAAATACTTGGTGTCGCAGTCGGCCGTGTCGGGGCAGCCGTAGCCGGCGGCACGCAGGTAGCCGGATTCGCTCGGCCGGGTGAGCAGCGACTGCTCCTTCTGCAGCAGCACGAGCAGCACCCGCGGACTGATCGTGCAGGCCGAGGCCACCTTCGCGATGATGCGGCTGGCCTTCTCATTGCGGGCCCCGACGTAGTTGGTGCAGTGACCCGGGCCTTCGCTGGGCTGGGAGACCGTGGTCTGGCGGTAGTCGGCAAGGCAGGGGGAGTCGTCTTTCGGGCGGCAGTTCTGCGCCTCGAGAAAGGCTTGAATGCCGGCCTCGGTCATCGAGTCGGGGTTGAAGAAGTCGTAGTCGCTGATGATGAGACCGGGGTCGAAGTCGGCCGGGTCGGGCGGCGGGGGCATTGTGGCCGCCGCTGGCAATGCGGCGTGGGCCGGTTCGGCCACGGCGCCCAGGCTCAACGCTCCGCCACCCACCCCGATCGCGAGGATCAGGGCAGCAGCCCACAGGCGACGGGGGAACGAATTGGCGCGTCTCATCAGGGTCGACCCTATCGGCACCATTGACGAGAGGGCTGAGTCGGGCTTTGCGGGGTGTCGCGGGTCCGGCGGCATCCGTCACCCCAGCCGTCGGCGTCAGCGCAAGCCGCAACGGTCAGCGCATGCCGCACGATGTGTGCGGTTCTTGGTGACGGGTGTGCATTCTGGGCGGTGTGTGCTGACATCTTTGTGGTCCGGAATTCGGTGGGCGGATTCTGACTGGCGGCTGCGGCTTTTGCCTCTGGCTACGGCGTCGGCGTCGGGGTGGGGGTGGCCGTTGACTCGGCTCCGGCGGCGGCCTGCTGCGTCACGAAGGCCTGGAACGCGGCGGCGTCGCCGAATGCGCCCGTGTAGGCCTTTCCATTGACGAGCACGGTCGGGGTTCCGTTCACCTTCGGGATGTTCGCGTTCGGCAGCGGGCCGGCCAGCGCGCGATTCGTCGCCGCGGCCACCCAGGGCGAGAACTCTTCGTCGGCGATGCAGCTGGCGATCTTCGGGTCGCTGGCCCCGGCATCCGTCACCAGGGATGTCAGTTGCGCGTTGGTCAGCCCCTCGGTGTTCTCTTTCGGCTGATTCGCGAAGAGGGCGCTGTTCACCGCGAGAAAACTGTTCGGATCGTAGTTGGCGACACAGGCCGCGGCGTTGGCCGAGCGGGTCGAGTACTTGGTGCCCTTCGACGCGCTGTCGAGGATCGACAGGGGGTGCACTTCGAGGGTGGCGTTGCCGGCCGTGACCCAGCCGGTGATCTGGGCCGAGTTCGCGGTTTCGAATTCTCCGCAGAACGGGCAGAGATAGTCGACGTAGGTGACGATGTTGACGGTGTTGGGATAGTTGGCCAGATCGGTGGCGACGGGCTTGGCATCGGCCGCGAGCGCCGGTGTTGTCACTGCGGTGACGGTGGTGCCGTCTCCGGTGAGCAGGATGCCGTCGCTGGCCATGTTGAGCGGGCCGGTGCCGGTGGTGCGCGCACTGCCTGCAATCACGAGCGCGATGATCGTCACGATGGCGAGCAGGCCGATGCCGATTCCTGCGCGCCAGGCCCACTTCACCCGCCGCTCGCGCTTCTGCGCCGCGGCCAGTTGCAGTCGGGCTTTCTCCCTGGCCTGCTCGCGGCGGTCCTTCTTCGGGGGAACGGGGTCGCCGTAGATCGAGCTCTTCATCGCATTTCACCGTTTCGTCGCGCCAGGGTTGCCGCCTCGACATTAAGCGCCGATTCTTTGAGCCGCTCAAGGGTTAGCTGTGTGCCAGCCGTGAGACGGGCGGATGCTGGGTGCTTGTCGAGCGGAAGTACAGGCGCGGGCGCGGGCGCAGAATCCGTTCGGCGTCGCGGCATCCGCGCGCATCTGCGTGGCGCCTGCTCGACCGCCACCGGCGCGTACCTGGCATGCTGGGGCCATGGCTGTGCTGACCGTGGTGATTGCGCCCGACTCGTTCAAGGGAACGGCACGAGCGGGGGAGGCCGCGCGGGCGATCGCCGACGGCTGGGCTTCCGTGCGGCCGGATGACCGGCTGCAGTTGCTACCGATGGCCGACGGCGGCGAGGGCACACTCGATGCGTTCGAAACCGCGGTGCCGGGCGCACGACGGATTCCCGTCGAGGTGCAGGGGCCAGACAATCACTCTGTCGCGAGCAGTTGGCTGCTCCTGCCGGACGGCACCGGAGTCGTCGAGCTGGCGAACACAAGCGGGCTCACATTGCTCGACCCGTTGCGCCCGCTCGACGCGCACACGCTCGGGTTCGGCCAGGCCATTGCCGCGGCGCTCGATGAGGGCGTCGTGCGGCTGCTGCTCGCGCTCGGCGGCAGTGCCTCGACCGACGGCGGAGCCGGCGCGCTGGCGGCGCTCGGGGCGCTGTTCGTGGACGCGACGAATCGGCCGATCCGGCTCGGCAACCGCGGTCTGGGAACCCTCGCCAAAGCCGACCTGACGCGACTGCGCGCGCTTCCCGCCGGCGGAGCGCAGATTCTCTGCGACGTCTCGAATCCGTTGCTCGGCGTGAACGGCGCCGCCGCGGTGTTCGGTCCGCAAAAGGGTGCGACCGCCGCGCAGGTCGCTGGACTCGAATCGAACCTCACGCGGTTGGCGCGGCTGATCCGAGTCGACCCGTCACGTGCGGGCGCCGGCGCGGCCGGTGGAACCGCGTTCGGCCTGCTGGCCTGGGGCGCCACACTCGCCCCGGGGGCCGTGGCTGTCGGGGAGGCGCTCGGTGTTCCGGCGGCGCTCGCCGGGGCATCCGTTCTCATCACCGGTGAAGGGCGTTTCGACGCACAATCGGCCGCGGGCAAGGTGCCGTCATACCTGCTCGAGCAGGCGGCGGCCGCGGGAGTGCCGGCGATGCTGGTCGCCGGCGGTATCGAGGCCGAGACGGCGGAGTTCGCGGCGGCGGTGTCGCTGACCGACCTCGCCGGAAGCAGTTCGGCGGCGCTCGCCGACCCGCTGCGCTATTTGCACGAGGCTGGTGCCGCCCTCGCTCGCTCTTGTGGTGGCTAACTCCTGCAATCCGGGAGGCAGTGCCGAAACTGGCGCGGAATTCCGCGGGCCCGAACCGGAGGCTTCCGGGATTACCGGAGTTAGCCACACGTGACGCGGATGAAACGGATGAAACGGATGAAACGGGTGAAACGGATGAAACGGGGCGCGGGTGGCGGCGGTCAGCGCCGCGCGGCGTACTGCTCGCGAATGACCGGCCGGTGATCGGGCGCCGGCGCCGCGACGAGAGCGAGCGGCCAGGTGGGGCGGGTGCCCGTCAGCGCCCAGGCCGCCTGCACCGCAGCCCCATCGGCCACGTATTCACCGGGCGTCGGCACCTGCACCGGCACGGCGAAGACCTGCGCGGCGATCGCCTGCACCGCTGGATTCTGTGCGGCACCGCCGATGAGCAAGAGCCGGTCGGCGCTCACCCCCTGCGCGCGCACGGCATCGAGTCCGTCGGCCAGCCCGCAGAGCAGTCCTTCGATGGCGGCCCGCGCAAGGTTCGGCCGGGTCGTTGAGGCGAGGGTCATTCCGAACACGGATGCCGTGGCGTCGGGCAGGTTGGGCGTGCGTTCGCCCTCGAAATAGGGCTGAAGCACAAGCCCCCCGGCTCCGGGTTCGGCGGCCAGGGCCAGGGTTCCGAACTCGTCAAAGTCCGCTGCGAGTAGCGCGGCAATGGAATCGAGCACCCGGGCGGCGTTCAAGGTGGCCACCAGGGGGAGGTACGCGCCGCCCGCGTCGGCGAACCCGGCGACGGTGCCCGTCGCATCCGTTGCCGGCTGCCCGGTCACGGCGAACACCGTTCCGCTCGTGCCGATCGAGACGATGACGTCGCCGGTGCTGGCCCCGAGGCCGAGGGCTGCGCCGGCGTTGTCACCGGCACCGGCACCGATCACGATCCCGGCGGGGATGTCAGCACCACGGGAGCCGGTGCCGAACTGCGGAGATTCTGCGTCAGACGGCACCGAATGGCCCGAAGTCTGGGTCGTTGGGGAAGGATCTCCGCTGATGTGAACCGCAGGCTGCCGAGCGGTGACCCCCGGCGACCTCCCGGGGGCGAGCACGCGCGGCAGAATCGCACGATGTCCAAGCGCAGCTTCGAGCAACTCGAGGTCATAGTCGCCGGTGACCGGCGACCAGTAGCCGGTGCCGCTCGCGTCGGAGCGATCCGTCGTCAGCTCCTCGAGCACCGGGCCGAGCTCGCTCTCGCCGGCCGGGCCGAAGCCACGCAGGCGCCAGGTCAGCCAGTCGTGGGGGAGCGCCACCGCGGCCACCCGCGCCGCATTCTCGGGTTCGGCATCTCGCAGCCAGCGCAGTTTCGTGATGGTGAACGACGCCACGGGCACCGAACCGGTGCGTCGGGCGAGTTCGCCGGCGCCGACCTCGGCGATCAGATCGGCGGCGGCCGGTGCGCTGCGCGTGTCATTCCAGAGCAAAGCCGGGCGAATGACACGGCCGTCCTCGTCGAGCACGACCATGCCGTGCTGCTGCGCGGCGACCGCGATGGCCGACACATCGTCGAGACCGCCGGCATCCGCAATTGCGGTGTGCAGCGCGCCCCACCAGGCGGCCGGATCGACCTCGGTCCCGTCGGGATGCGCCGCGCGCCCCGTGCGCACCAGCGCGCCGGTCTCGGCGTCGCGAATCACAATCTTGCAGCTCTGCGTCGAGGAATCGACTCCGGCGACACGTGGCATGGGGGCTCCTAGGAGGTGAAGGGGGAACAGAGAAAGCGGAGAAAACGGGACCTCATTCAGGAACAGAGAGGCGTGTCGGCCCCCGAGAGCGGTGAAACCCGGGCCGACACACCTCCGTTCCTGAATTGGGTCCCCACGAAAACTAGCCCCGCGCGCCCATCAAGTGCTCCAGCGCCAACTGCTGCAGGCGCACGAAACCGAATCCCTTGCCGCCCAGGTACTCCTGCGTGTCGAAGTCCTCGTAGGCCGAACGGTCGGCGAGCAGGTCGTCGTAGCTTTCACCGGCAGCCAGGGTGGGCAGCGCGAGCTCGGGAACGCGCGAGGCAGCCAGCGCCTCCTGCACCTCGGGGTCGGCTCGGAAGGCCGCAGCGCGCTCCTTGAGCAGCAGGTAGGTGCGCATGTTCGCCGCAGCGGAGTCCCAGACGCCGGTGATGTCTTCGGTGCGGGACGGCTTGTAGTCGAAGTGGCGCGGTCCGTCGTAGGCCCGCCCACCGTTCGGGCCACCGTTCTCAAGCAGGTCGACGAGTGAGAACGCGTTCTGCAGGTCGCCGTGGCCGAAGACCAGATCCTGGTCGTACTTGACGCCGCGCTGACCGTTCAGGTCGATGTGGAACAACTTGCCGGCATCCAGTGCCTGGGCGATTCCGGCGGTGAAGTTGAGCCCGGCCATCTGCTCGTGCCCGACCTCGGGGTTCACGCCGACGAGCTCGGGGCGATCCAGCGTGTTGATGAACGCGATGGCGTGGCCGAGCGTCGGCAACAGGATGTCGCCGCGCGGCTCGTTCGGCTTCGGCTCGATTGCGAAGCGGATGTCGTAGCCCTTGTCGGTCACATAGTCACCGAGCAGGTTCACGGCTTCGCGGTAGCGGCCGAGGGCCGAACGGATGTCCTTGGCAGCGTCGTACTCCGCGCCCTCGCGGCCGCCCCACATCACGAAGGTCTTCGCGCCGAGCTCAGCGGCCAGGTCGAGGTTGCGCAGCACCTTGCGGAGGGCGAACCGGCGCACGGCACGATCGTTGGAGGTGAAGCCGCCGTCTTTGAAGACGGGAGCGCTGAAGAGGTTCGTGGTGATCATCGGCACGATGACGCCGGTGTCGGCGAGCACCTGCTTGAGGCGGTCGATCTGCTTCTGACGAGCTGCATCGGCGGAACCGAACGCGAAGAGGTCGTCGTCGTGGAAGGTGAGCCCGTACGCGCCGAGCTCGGCGAGGCGGGTGACGGCCTCGACCACGTCAAGGTTGGGGCGGGTCGGGCCGCCGAACGGGTCGGTTCCGTTGTAGCCGATGGTCCACAGACCAAAGGAGAACTTGTCAGCGGGGGTGGGTGTCAAGGCCATGAGGGTGCGTCCTTCAGCTTCATTGGTGATTTGTTGCGCGTTAGAACATATTACAGGGGTGAGGGTGTTGGCGCTAGGGCTCGGGTGCGTGACACGGTCGGATCGTTCGCCTGACGTCCTATGGTGGGATGGTGGTAGATACCGGAGCGGCGTTCGATGGCGTGCATCGCCGAAACCTCTCGAAAGTGCTCCGGCTGGTTCACCAGCACGCTCGTCTCTCGAGGGCCCAGCTGACTCAGACGACCGGTCTGAATCGATCGACGATCGCCACGCTCGTCGCCGAGCTTGTCGAGCTCGGGCTTGTCACAGAGTTGGCCCCAGATCCCACCAATCGCGTCGGTCGGCCGTCGCCGGTCGTCGCCGCTGATGAGCGCATCGCCGTGATCGCCGTCAACCCCGAAGTCGATGCGGTGACGATTGCCGCGGTCGGTCTCGGCGGACGTGTGATCATCCGCGAGCGCATTGACGTCGACCACATCATCAGCCCTGACGAGACGGCGAGCCTCGTTGCCGCCACAATCGTTCGGTGGACCCGGGCGGAGCTCCGCGATTCCCGGCTTGTCGCTTGCGGGCTGGCGATCCCCGGATTGGTTCGGGCCTCTGACGGACTTGTGCGCTGGGCGCCGCACCTTCACTGGTCTGACGCGCCCATCGGCACGTTGGTCGGGGCGGCGACGGGACTGCCGACGGTCGTCGGCAACGACGCGAGCCTCGGCGTGCTGGCCGAGCACCTGTTCGGTGCCGGTCGTGGCTGTGATGATGTCGTCTACCTCAACGGTGGCGCGAGTGGAATCGGCGGGGGCCTGATCGTGAACGGCCGCCCCGTCGGTGGAGCCGGCGGATATGCGGGCGAGTTCGGTCAGAATCGGCCCGGCATCTCCGCGGCGGACAGCCGCCGGCACGGCGAGGGGGTTCTCGAAGATGAGGTCAGCCGGTCGCGACTGCTTGACGTCGTCGGGCTGAGCGCTGCCGACGAGCCGGCGCTCGAACGAGCGCTCCGGGACTCCGACACGGTGGAAGTGACGGAGGAGCTCGCCCGGCAACGGCGCATCCTCGCCACGGCGCTCTGCAACGCGATCAACGTGCTCAATCCTTCACTCGTCGTGCTCGGAGGTTTTCTCGCGACGATTGCGCTGAGCGACAGCGATGCGCTTCACGCCGCCGTCGCGGCACAGGCTATTCCCGCGGCCTTCGAGGGCATCGAGATTCGTGTTGCGGCCCTGGGCGAAGACCGACTGATGGTCGGAGCAGCGGAAGCGGCCTTCCAGGCGCTCCTCGCCGACCCGCTCACCGCGACCCCGACGACGTGATCAGGCGGTCGCTGACTCCACCCGATTGAAGGCCGCGGTGAAGAAGGCGAGCGCGCGTTCTTCATCGAGGATTCCTCCGCCCTCGTGCCCGTTGTACTGCCAGAGCGAGATCTCCTTGTCGCCGCCGTAGACGTTGTAGGCGCCATAAATGGTCGACGGAGGGCAGACGTCGTCCATCATGCTCGCCGAGAACAGGGCAGGGGCGCTGGCGCGCTTGGCGAAATTGACGCCGTCGAAGTAAGCCAGAACGCCGTGTGCGCTCTCGACTTTGTCGCGGTGCACCGCCAGATAGGAGCCGATCTCTTTGTAGGGGTAGGCATCCGTCACAACGGTCGCCCGGGGGAAGTCGCAGAGGAACGGGACGCAGGGGGCGACGGCGGCGAGATCGGGGACGAGTCCGCTCACGGCGAGGCTGATCCCGCCGCCTTGGCTGCGACCAAAGACCGCGACTCGGGAGGCGTCAACGATCTCAAAACCGCGCACCGTCTCGATCGCTCGCACCGCATCAGCGAACACGCGGCGATAGTAATAGGTCTCTTTGGTTTCGATCCCGCGGGTCATCACGCCGGGAGACTGTGGGCCCGCCCCGGCCGGATCGGGGGTGTCCCCGATGCTCCACCCCGAGCCCTGGCCACGGGTGTCCATGTGAAAACTGACGAAGCCGGCGGATGCCCAGAGCAGGTCCTCGAGCGCGTGGCCGCGACCTCCGCCGTAGCCGATGAATTCGACGATGGCGGGAAGCGGCGCATTCGCCCCGGCCGGCACGCGCAACCACGCCCGGATTGGCTGCCCCTCGAACCCGGAGAAGGTCACGTCGAAGACGTCAATGCTGGTCAGCGGGCTGTCGACGGCAACCACGCTCACGTCGCCCGCGCGGCTGCGGGATTCGGTGAGGGTGTCCGACCAGAACTGGTCGAAATCCGGTGGATCAACCTGGCTGCTGCGGTAATCGGGCAGGAGTGGAGCGGAGAGATCAACGTGCATGGTGGAACCGACTTTCGCGGGGAAGGGGCGGGGCGTGGGTGTCGAAGCCGCGCCGTCCAGGAGTCCGCGCTGGCCGGCCGCGTCCCCGCTCTGGACTGCAGCGCTCGTGAGAAGTGAGGCTAGCACCACGCGTTCGCCGTGCTGCTCAGCCGACGCGCCGAGGCCAATCCGAGTCGGTGGGCTGCGCGTTCGCAGCCTTCAGATAGACTCAGCGCAGCCACAATCGAATCGATTCGATGACGAAGTAGTGCAGATCTGGCGGCCGGCGCGGAGCCGGCCAGATTCGCCTCCCGCTGCATGACCTGAGTGACGCGTGGAGCAGAGCCCCTGTTCACCCACCACCTCAAGGACACAGCCACGTGAGCATCATTCACCACCCGGGCGACGCTCTGTCGCGCGGCCAGCGGATCATCTACATCATCGTTCTGGGGGCGCTCACCGCGCTCGGCCCGTTCACCGTCGACCTCTACCTTCCGGCCTTTCCGACTCTCGAGGCCGATCTCGGTGTCTCGGCCGCCGCCATCCAGCTGACCTTGACCGGAACCATGCTCGGCTTCGGCTTCGGGCAACTTGTCGTCGGTCCGTGGAGCGACAAGGTCGGCCGCCGGCTGCCGCTGCTGCTCGCAACGGGGTTTCACGTGCTGGCCTGTGTGGGTGCCGCGATGTCGCAGGACATTCTCTGGCTGAGCCTGTTCCGCGTGTTGCAGGGCTTCGGTGCCGCGGCCGGCGGAGTCGTCGCGATGGCGATGGTGCGTGACCTGTTCGGCGGCAAGCCGCTGGTCAAGATGCTCTCGCGACTGGCGCTGATCAGCGGACTCGCGCCGGTGATCGCGCCGGTGCTCGGCTCACAGCTGCTCCTGGTGATGAACTGGCGCGGCATCTTCTGGGTGCTCGCGGCCTACGGCGCCGTCGTGATTCTCGCTGTCGCCCTGTGGATCGTCGAGACCCTTCCCATCGCCGAACGGCATGTGGCCGGGCACAGCACACTCGGGCAGCGCTATCGGGCGGTGCTCTCCGACAAGGTCTTTGTCGGGGTGGCGATCGTGGGCGCAATGACCTTCACCGGTCTGTTCTCCTATCTCGCGGCATCCCCGTTCTTGTTCCAACAGGTCTATCTGTTCACCCCGCAGCAATACGGACTCCTCTTCGCGATCAACTCGCTCGGTGTCATCGTGGGCGTGCAGACCAGCTCCTATCTGATGCACCGGCTGAACGTCGGACCGCAGTGGATTCTGGTGATGGCGACCGCCACCCTCGGGATCACGGCGACGGCCATCGTCGTGTTGGACCTGGCCGGGGCCGGCCTCTGGGGAACGCTGATTCCGCTCTGGTTCTTCATCACCGCCTGCGGCTTCACCTTTCCGTGCACCCAAGTGCTCGCCCTCAACGCGCACGGTCACGAGGCCGGAACCGCGGCGTCTCTGCTCGGGGCCGCGAACTTCGGAATCGCCGGCTTGATCTCGCCGGTTGTCGGGTTGATCGGGGTCGGCAGCGCCGCGTCGATGGGCGTTGTGATGATCGCCACATCGGTGGTGGGCATTGTCGTGCTCTGGGCCGTCGTGCGCCCGGTCACGGTGCCGGCGCTCACGCACTGACTCGTCGGGGCGCACCTAGCATGGAGGCATGCAAGAACATGCGCACGACGGACAGTACGCGCGCGACGAACTCGGTTCGACGGGGCCGGCGGGGTCGGCGGCGCCAGGCACAGTGAAACGGATGACCCGGGTCTGGGCACTCGGCGCCGGGATCGTGTTGCTGGTGCTCGCGGTCGTCCTCGGCGCATACATCACGACCGGAAACCAGGGTCAGCCGCTGGCCGTCGACGCGGCCTGGATGAACACGCTCCTCGCGCTGCGCACGACGTTCTGGATCAACGTTTCGCTTGTCTTCAACGCGGTCGGCGGCGGTCTCATCGCCACGTTCATCGTGCCGATTTCGATCGCCGTGGCGTTCCTGCTGGCAAAACGCCCGTGGACCGCGAGTTACTACCTGATCGCCACGGTGCTCGGCGCCGGACTCGTACAAGTGCTCAAACACCTCTTCGGCCGGGCCCGCCCCGAAGAGATCCTCGTGCATTCTGACTTCGGCTCCTACCCGTCGGGGCACGCGGCGAACGCAGCGGTCATGGCCGCCGTGCTTTTCATCGTCTTTCCCCGGGTGTGGGTAGCTGTCGCCGGTGCCGTGTACACGGCCCTCATGATGTTGAGCCGAAACTATCTCGGTGCGCACTGGCTGAGCGACACCGTGGGAGGAGTGCTGCTCGGAGTCGGTGTCGCGCTGGTGCTCTGGGCGGCGCTCGGCCCCAAGGTTCAGGCCGAGTCGGCTCTCGCAGGCAAACGTCAACCGGGCACGCCCGAATCCCGGTAGAGCGCTTCGCACGGACAACTTCGCGCTGACCGCTGGGCACCGCCCCTCCACGCGAGCGCTCACCGGGGGCTGGCCGGGGCGGTTGCCCCGCGATAGCGTCGGGCCATGAAGATTCTTCTCGTGGGTGCCGGCGGTGTCGGCGACGCCATCGCAAAGATCAGCGCACGTCGGTGGTTCTACGAACTCATCGTCGTCAGCGACTATGACCTGACCAGGGCCGAACGCACCGTCGCTTCCATTCGTGCTCGTCACGGCGAGGAGATCGCCAACCGATTCGTTGCAGTGCAGATCGATGCCGGCGACTCGGAGAAGGTGGCGGCGCTGGCACGCGAGCACGGCATCACCCACGTGATGAACGCGGTGGAACCCAAGTTCGTGCCGTCGATCTTTGCCGGGGCTCTCGCCGCCGGAGCCGACTACCTCGACATGGCGATGAGTCTCTCGGAGCCGCACCCGACGCATCCGCACAGCCTGACCGGCGTCAAACTCGGCGACGACCAATTCGCCCAGGCCGGAGACTGGGAGACGGCCGGCCGGCTCGCCCTCGTTGGGATGGGCGTCGAGCCCGGACTCTCGGATGTCTTCGCGCGCTACGCCGCCGACCACCTCTTCAGCGAGATCGACGAGCTGGGCACCCGCGACGGCGCCAACCTCGTCGTGCGCGATGAGAATGGCGACGAGATCTTCGCCCCGTCATTCAGCATCTGGACGACCATCGAGGAATGCCTGAACCCGCCGGTGATTTTCGAGAAGGACAAGGGCTGGTTCACGACCGAACCGTTCAGCGAGCCGGAGATGTTCGACTTTCCGGGCGGAATCGGGGCGGTCGAGTGCGTCAACGTCGAGCATGAAGAGGTGCTGCTGATGCCGCGCTGGCTGGATGCGAAACGGGTCACCTTCAAATACGGGCTTGGCAACGAGTTCATCGGTGTGCTGAAGACGCTGCACCTGCTCGGGCTCGATAGCGTCAGCCCCGTGCGGGTGCGGAGCGCCGCCGGGCCGGTCGAGGTGGCACCCCGCGATGTCGTCGCGGCCGCCCTGCCCGACCCGGCCACGATCGGCCCGCGAATGACCGGCACCACCTGCGCCGGAGTCTGGGTGACGGGCGCTGGAATCGACGGAAAGCCGCGCGAGGTCTACCTCTATCACCTGGCCGACAACGAGTGGACGATGGCCGAATACGACGCCCAGTGCGTCGTCTGGCAGACCGCCCTCAACCCGGTGATCGCCCTCGAGTTGCTGGCAACCCAAGTTTGGACCGGCATTGGAGTGCTCGGCCCGGAGGCGTTCGACGCCAAGCCGTTCCTTGACCTGATGAAGCGCGCGGTGGCCGATGGCGGCTACGGCCAGGACTGGGGACTGCAGGATCGCCTTGCGTGACCAGGCGAAAATTGACCGGCCCGTGCAGTCATCCGCGGGTCTAGGATTTGGCCCATGACCCCGAATGACGCTGTGGATCCGGTGGCTGCCGCCCAAGCCGAAGCCGAAGCAGCGCTCGCCGCCGCGGTGAAAGCGCAAGCCGAGGCCGAGGCCGCGGTGAAGCGAGCTCGGGATGCCGCAGCGGCGGCCCAATCGATGGCCGCCGGCGAGCAGGCTGCCGCGGTCGCCACTGCCGAGCACACCGCGGGGGAGGGCGCCGTACTCGCGAAACCGGCAGTTCCACCCGCTGCCGAACCTGCGCCCGCCGCCGCACACACAGCGCCCGTTCCCCTCAACGACGCACACGTCACGGCCATCCGGGCCGGCTACGCCTTCGACGCTCCGGCCCTCGAAATGGGCGCCCTTGTCAACGGCGAGGCGCTGCCCGACGTGCCCATCCGCATCCCGCTGGCGATGACGAACCGGCACGGCCTCGTCGCTGGGGCGACCGGAACCGGCAAGACCAAGACCCTGCAGGTGCTCGCCGAGCAGTTCTCGGCCCACGGCGTCGCGGTGTTCGCCGCCGACATCAAGGGCGATCTGTCGGGCATCGCCACGGCCGGCGAGCCGAACGACAAACTTCTCGCCCGCACCTCGGGCATCGGCCAGAATTGGGCGGGCGTCGCGAGCCCGACCGAATACTTCTCGCTCGGCGGTATCGGCGCCGGCATCCCGATTCGCGCGACGGTCGCCGGTTTCGGTCCGCTGCTCTTGTCGAAAGTGCTCGGGCTGAACCCCACCCAGGAGTCGAGTCTGGGGCTCGTCTTTCACTACGCGGATGCGGCGGGGCTCCCGCTCCTCGACCTCACCGATCTGCGGGCGGTGCTCAGTTTTCTGATCAGCGACGAGGGCAAGGGGGAGCTCGTCGGGCTCGGCGGGCTGTCGAGCGCCACCGTCGGCGTCATCCTGCGGGAGCTGATCACCTTTGCCGACCAGGGCGCCGATGTCTTCTTCGGTGAGCCGGAGATCGACACGGCCGAGTTTTTGAAAGTCACGGCCGACGGGCGCGGAATGGTCAGTCTGCTCGAGGTCCCGGGGGTGCAGGACAAACCGGCGCTGTTCTCCACGTTCCTGATGTGGCTGCTTGCCGACCTGTTCAACGATTTGCCCGAGGTCGGCGACCAGGACAAGCCCAAACTGGTCTTCTTCTTCGACGAGGCGCACCTGCTCTTCAAGGACGCGTCGAAGGATTTCTTGGCGCAGATCACGCAAACCGTGCGGCTCATCCGTTCAAAGGGTGTCGGTATCTTCTTCGTCACCCAGACGCCGAAGGATGTGCCGAGCGAGGTGCTCGCCCAACTCGGCTCCCGAGTGCAGCACCAGTTGCGCGCGTTCACCCCGGATGACGCGAAGGCGTTGCGGGCGACGGTGTCGACCTACCCGAATTCCGGCTACGACCTCGAAGAGGTGCTGACGAATCTCGGCACCGGTGAAGCCATCGTGACGGTCATGAACGAGAAGGGCGCGCCGAGCCCGGTCGCCTGGACCCGGTTGCGGGCACCGCAAGGTTCGATGTCGCCGACGCCGGCCGCGTCGATCGCGGCGACGGTTGCTGCATCCCCGCTGCTCGCGACGTATGGCGCGGCGATCGATCGCGACTCGGCGCGGGAGATGCTCGCCCGCAAACTCGAGGCTGCCCATGCGACAGCGGTCGCCGCACAACAGAGCCTCGATGCGGCCCAAGCCGCGGCCGAACTCGAGAAGCAGCAAGCCGCCGCCGCCCAGCAGCAGGCCAAGGCCGACAAGAAGGCTCAGGCCGAATACGACCGTCTGCTCAAAGAGACCCAGGGGTCGGCACGAACGAGCACGCGGACGAGTTCGAAGGCGCAAAAGACTGTGCTCGAGGAGGTGCTCGGTTCGCAGATGACCAAGACGATTCTGACCGGAGTCGTCGCCGGGATCTTCGGAACTCGCCGCCGCCGTTAGCCGTCGCAGCTCAGTAGTGGGCAGGCCAGAGGGACGCTCCGCACAAGATCATCACTGGCGTCGGCCTCGGCGGCGGACCAACGTCACACAGCGCGAGGCCATTGCGCGCCAGAAATTGGGTCTTGCGCCGGCGCAGCCCGACGGCTATCTTCATGAGAGTTAGTGAACAAAGTGTTTGATGAGATCAAACACAGCGTTCGAGGAGGACGAAGGAGTCACGTTGAGCGACGACGAAGCGCGGGTGGGCCGGCGAATTGCCGAGTACCGCGAGTTGCGCGGATTGACCCTCCGCGGCCTGGCGTCGAGCGCCGGTGTGAGCCCGAGTTTCCTCAGTCAGCTTGAGAATAACCGGGCAAGCGCCAGTATCGCCTCTCTCCGCAAGATCGCCGAGGCGCTCGGCGTTTCCGTCGCTGACCTGCTCGGCACCCAGAGTGGGCACGCCCGTGGCGTCGTTCGTGCCGCCGACCGTCCCGCGTACCCCTCCGGCTCGGGATCGACGAAGTACGTCATTGCGCAGCCTCCGATGCGCAATCTCGAAATTTACAACGGCATCTTCGAACCGGGCGGATCGACCGGAGACGACCTCTACGCTCACGGGAAGTCGCAGGAGATCTTCATCGTGATTCAGGGAAGCGTCGAGCTCTCGCTTGGCGAGGACGTGCTCCTGATGCATAAGGACGACAGCATCGAGTACCTGAGCTCCGTGCCTCACCGTGTTGTGAACGTCGGCGACGGCGTCGCCGAGGTGATGTGGGTCACCAGCCCGCCGACCGTCTGATTTTCTCTTTCCCATCGAGTTTTCCCCTTGAATCGAGTGCTCTTCGGCGCGCGATTTTCTCTCTCCGAAAGGTAGCAATGAAAAAGAACAACTCCCTGCGCCGCATCGTTCTCGGTGCTGTGTTCGGCGCCGTCGCCGTGTCGTTGATCGGATGCAGTGCCGTCACCCCTGGCCCGGTCAGTGTCGACCTGGGTAGCGGGCCGGCCAACGCGGGAACTGTGAAGGAGGGTGCTCTCGCGGGCATCACGCTCACGCTCTCGTCGTACGGCGGCGTCTACCAGGACGGGCAGGTGGCCGCTGCCTCCGAGCCGTTCGCGAAGGCATCCGGCGCGACCATGCTCAGTGACGGCCCGACCGAGTACGCCAAGATCAAAGCCCAGGTCGACAACAACAACGTCACCTGGGACATCGTTGACACGGACGCCATCTGGGCGGCGACACAGTGCGGCGAAGACGGCCTGTTGATGGATCTCGACACCTCGATCGTCGACACCTCGAAGGTGCCAGAAGGTCTCGTCGGTGACTGCTACGTGCCGGCCATGCAGTACGGCTTTGTCATCATGTACAACACCGAGAAGTACGCGACCGCCCCGACCGGCTGGACCGACTTCTTCGACACCAAGAAGTTCCCGGGTTCCCGAGCCGTGGCCGGCTTCGATGATGTCGCTCCCGGCCTGCTTGAGGGCGCCCTGCTTGCCGAAGGAGTGCCCGCAGATGACCTCTACCCGCTCGACACCGATCGGGCCTACGCCAAGCTCGACTCGATCCGGGACAACCTGATCTTCTGGACCTCTGGCGCACAGTCCCAGCAGATGATCGAGGCCGGCGAGGCCGACATGGCTCTGGTCTGGGCCGGGCGCGGCTACGGAGCGGCCGTCAACGGTGCTCCGTACAAGCCCATCTTCAACCAGGCTTTTGTCGTTATGGATGCGTTGTCGGTGCCCAAGAACGCCAAGAACCCCGAGGCAGCCTTCGCGTACCTCAACTACTACCTGGGCGCCGAGCAGCAGGCGAAGCTGTCCGAACTGACCTCGTACTCGCCGGTGAACGTGGACGCGAAGCCCGAGCTGGACGCCCTGGCCAAGACATACCTGGTCACGGACCCGGACATCTCCGCGAACATGATTCTGCCCGACACCGCCTGGTGGGGGAAGAACTACCCATCGCAGCTCGAAATCTGGACGAAGTGGCTGCACGGTTAATATGACCACCTCCCGCACCGTCGGGCTAGTTGGGGTGGGGGGTCGCATCGGTGAAAAACCGGTGCGTACCCCCATCCGCACGCTGGCCCTGCTTCTCCCTGCCCTGGCAGTCCTGATCGGGGTATTCGCTTACCCTCTCGCTCAGAGTCTGTGGCTGAGTGTCAGTGATCCGTCATTGGACCTTTCGAACTACGTATGGGTGTTCGGCAGCGAAAGCAACGTCACGATCATCCTCCGTACCTTCGGAATCGCCTTCCTGACCACGGTCATCTGCCTGGCGCTCGCCTATCCGTACGCCTACCTCATGGTGGTCGCGGGTCCCCGTGGCCGCGCGGCGCTCATTGTCATCGCGCTCATCCCGTTCTGGACCTCGCTCATGATCCGGTCGTTCGCGTGGGTCATCCTGCTGCAGGACAACGGCCTCGTGAACCAGTTCCTCGGCGTCCTCGGGCTCGGCCCGTTCGAACTCATCCGCACGCCGACGGGTGTGCTGATCGGCATGGTGCAGGTGCTGCTGCCGTTCATGGTGCTCCCGCTCTACGCCGTGATGAGCGGCATCGACAGTCGACTGTCGGATGCCGCGCGCAGCCTGGGTGCGCGGCCGATCACGGCGTTCTTCACCGTGTTCGTTCCGTTGTCCTTGCCCGGTGTCCTTGCCGGCGCACTCATGGTGTTCATTCAGTCGCTGGGCTTCTACATCACCCCGGCACTGCTTGGCTCTCCTTCGGAGAGCATGATCTCTCAGAGCATCTTCGCGCAGGTGAGCGGTCTCCTTGCCTGGGGCAGGGGCGGCGCGCTCGGCGCAGTTCTCCTTCTACTCACGCTTCTGCTTCTCGGTGTGCTCGCGCTGATCACACGGGCAAGCAAGCGCACGACCGGAAAGGATGTGTTGAGCCTGTGATGAAGCCACACCCCGTCACCTTGACGCTTCTCTGGGTCTTTGCCGGCCTCATCGCGGTCTGGCTGGTCGCCCCGACGCTCATTGTCATCCCGCTGAGTTTCACCGATAAAGCGTCGCTGGTTTTCCCGCCGTCCGGCTACTCGATGCGCTGGTACGAGTCCTTCTTCACCAACCAGGCCTGGATTGCGGCACTCGGCAATTCGTTCCTCATCGCACTGCTGGTCGTCGTCGTGGCAACCGTCTCCGGCACGATGGCGGCAATCGGGCTGAGCAAGATGCGCGGACGCCGTGCGGCCGGCGTCATTACGCTCGGACTGCTCGCACCGATGGTGGTGCCGGGAATCATCACCGCCATCGGGATCTATGCGATCTTCCTCAGGCTGCAGCTGCTTGGAACACTGCTCGGATTCGTCGTTGCACACACCGTTATTGCACTGCCGTTCGTGATCATCTCGGTCAGCGCCAGCCTGCGTGGCTTTGACACGCGACTGGAGCTGGCGTCGTCAAGCCTGGGTGCGGGTCCGCTGACCACCTTCTTCAAGGTCACGCTGCCGCTTATCATGCCCGGAATCATCTCCGGCGCCCTGTTTGCGTTCGTGACGTCGTTTGACGAAGTCATGGCGTCCCTCTTCATCAAGAGCCCGTACCTGCAGACGCTGCCGGTGCTCATGTACCAGAGCGTGACGCGTGACACTGATCCCACTCTCGCGGCCGCGGCCACGATGATCCTCATACTCACAACAGCCATCGTCCTGATCGGCCTCCTCGCGATCGGAAGGAAAAAGAATGTCAAGTGATAACACCGGCCGTGGCACGCAGATCCGGCTCACCGGCCTCACCAAGCGCTACCCGAAGTCGGTCGCCGTCGACAACGTCAGCCTGACCATCGAACCGGGCGAGTTCATGACGTTCCTCGGTCCGTCGGGGTCGGGCAAGACGACCACGCTGAACCTCATCGCCGGATTCACCGACATTACGTCCGGGTCGGTCGAGATCGACGGCAAGCGCATCGACGACGTGCCCGCACACAAGCGCGGCCTGGGCGTCGTGTTCCAGCACTACGCACTCTTCCCGCACATGACGGTGGCTGAGAACGTGGCCTATCCGTTGAAGCGACGCGCGGTGGACAAAACCGAACAGCGTCGCCTCGTCGCCGCCTCCCTGCAGACCGCGGGGCTCGAGTCCTATGCGGATCGATACCCGGCGCAGCTATCCGGCGGACAGCAGCAGCGGGTTGCCCTGGCCCGTGCCCTCGTCTTCGACCCGAAGGCGCTCCTGCTTGACGAGCCGCTCGGCGCGCTCGACAAGCAGTTGCGGGAGCGTCTGCAGCTCGAACTCCGCCGCATCCACCGCGAAGTCGGACGCACGTTTGTCTTCGTGACGCACGACCAGGAGGAGGCACTGACGCTCTCTGACCGGATCGCCATCTTCAACGGCGGCCGGATCGAACAGGTCGGAACAGCATCAGAGCTCTACGAGCGGCCGCAGTCGCTGTTCGTGGCCGGGTTCATCGGCGAATCGACGATCCTGCGCGGCGTGGGCGGGGAGCGCACGGCAACCGTCGTGCGTCCGGAGAAGCTCGAGCTGCATCCGAACCTCGCGGCCGTTCCCACCGAGCATGCCCGGGTCGAGGTGCGCCTGCTCCAGAGCGTCTACCTCGGTTCGGGCTGGAAGCACGAGATCGGCCTGCCCGACGGGACGACCGGGGTGGTCAGGGATGCCGGCGAACTGTCGACGACCGCCCGACCCGGCGAAGCCGCGCTACTGAGTTGGCACCCCCGGAACGCCGTCGTTCTCGCCGACGCAAACGCAGCATAAATTCACCCTCAATCAAGGAGAAGGTCTCATCTTCACTCCAACACCAGCCAGCCCGGCGATGATCAACGGCGACGTTTCCTTTTGGTGGAACCAGATCGGGCGGGACGCCCCTCGAGCGCCACTGCCCGGGTCCCTGCGCGCCGACGTATGCATCGTCGGGGCCGGCTACACCGGTTTGTGGACGGCGTACTACCTGAAGAAGGCGGCCCCGCAGTTGCGCGTGGTCGTGCTTGAACAACGCTTCGCCGGATACGGCGCCTCGGGTCGCAATGGCGGCTGGCTCGCCAACTCGGTGACTGGAGGTCGGGGTCAATATGTGAAGACGCACGGCCGTCAGGCGGCTGAGAACTTCCAGTTGCGGATGAACGAAACCGTCGACGAGGTGATCCGCGTGGCCGCCCTCGAAGGCATCGACGCGGACATCGTCAAGGGCGGCGAGTACATCGTCGCCTACGACGCACCCCAGCAGAGCCGACTGGAAGCCGCCGTCCGCGCCGAGCAGACCTGGTCGATGACGGACGTCGAGCTCCTCTCGGCGCGCGACGCCGCAAACCGTATCAACGTCGTCGGCACGACGGGGGCACTGTTCCATCCGCATTGCGCACGCATCCAGCCGGCCAAGCTCGCATCCGGGCTCGCCCGGGCCGTCGAGGCACTCGGCGTCGAGATTTATGAAGACACCCGGGTGAGCGAGATCCTGCCGCACCGTGCGGTGACTGACCGCGGCACGGTCGAGGCGGACTTCGTTGTGCGCGCGACGGAAGGGTTCACCGCAGGGCTCAAAGGCCTGCACCGCGCCTGGTTGCCGATGAACTCCTCGCTCATCGTAACCGAACCATTGAGCCCCGCCATCTGGGATTCGATCGGCTGGGAAGGTCGCGAAGTGCTCGGCGACTTCGCGCATGCCTATGTCTATGCGCAGCGCACGAACGACGACCGCATCGCTATCGGTGGGCGCGGGGTGCCATACCGTTTCGGCTCGAAGACCGACGCAGACGGCCTCACCCATGAAAGCACCGTCGAGCTCTTGCGCAGTGTGATGAACCGGTTCTTTCCGGCGACGACCGGCGCGGCCATCGACCACGTCTGGTCGGGTGTGCTCGGGGTGCCGCGAGACTGGTCGGCGACCGTCGGCCTCGACCCCGAAACCGGCTTGGCGTGGGCCGGCGGCTATGTGGGCACGGGGGTCTCCACCACCAACCTCGCCGGTCGCACCCTGACCGACCTCATCCTCGGCAACTCAAGCAACCTGACCGAGCTTCCCTGGGTGAACCACCGCGTGCGCAACTGGGAGCCGGAACCGCTGCGCTGGCTGGCGGTGAAGGCGCTTTACACGGCCTATTCAATGGCCGACCACGCCGAACTCACCCGGCGCCGGACGACATCGCCGTTGGCCACAATCGCTGATGCGGTGTCAGGACGCGGGCACTGATATGAGCGAAGAGAATATGAACGAAACAACCCCTGCGACTGTGGCACACATCCTGCTCGCCGACGCGGTGAACGTCGGTTTAGGCGAGGCAAGGCTGAAGCCAACGGCTGTCACTCCCGGGCAGCTCGAATCAACCCTGGTCACCTGGACCGCGCCCGAGGGCGGCACCGAGGCGGGCATCTGGGAGGCGACGCCGGGCACATTCACTGCCACTCGCGTCGGCTACCACGAGGTCTGCCAGATCCTCACCGGCCGGGCCACCGTCGTCAACGAGTCCGGCGAGAGCAATGAGCTGCGGGCAGGTGACCTTTTCGTCACCCCTGTCGGGTGGAAGGGCGTCTGGCACGTGCACGAGCAGATGCGAAAAACGTACATGGTCGTCAACGCGCCATAGGCTCCCCGGGCGCAATCCTCGCCCAGAAAGCCGACTCAGTTCGTCGCGCTAGATGTCGAGCAAGCGTCGAGGAAAGCGGCGTTCGAACCAGTACAGAAGCTCGGGGCGCGAGGCGTTGAGTTCCCGCAGGGTCACCGGGTCGGGAATGTGCACGATCGGAACCTCGAGAATGTCCGCGACAGTTTCCATGTCGTCGCGCGACCAGTACTGGCCGCGCATCCGCACCAAAACACGGCCGTCGACTCCGGTGACGAACAGCTGCGGGTGGGTGTCGAGTGTGCCCGATTGGTAGAGGTCGAGCATCATGATGCCGTCGATCGCGTCGGCGGGGATGGTGGTCATCCGGCCGAAGAAGCCGCGTTCGGCGATGTGTGACCGGCTCACCCAGATGGTTGTGCGGTAGAAGGCGATCATCGCAAGCCCGAAGAGAAGCATCAGCACGAGCACGACGACCACGACGGCCAGCCAGGTGCCATTCGGAATAGTGAGCCAAAAGATCACCGCAAGAACCGGCGTAATAAGCAGGAAAACGGCGACAGCGCTCTGCCTGAAGAGATGCCCGTGCGGGCGCAGTGAAACCACGATTTCGGGATTATCCCCAATTCGCGTCACTCCATGCCCCCCGACAGTTCTCACCGAGTATGCACCAAATTTCATACGAATGCATGTTCACGCGCTATTCCGCCCCGAGTGGGGGGCGCTGCTTCACCGGTAGGCTCTGGCCCTATGAGTAACGGGCCGACGACCAGTGGGCCGGCGGATGTCGTTGCGACCGTGCCGATCGGCACGCGTCTCGTTGTGCGCAGCCGCATTCCCGGTGGATTCACCGATGCGCTCGGTGTGCTTCACGCCCGCACCGAGACCCAATGCACCATCGACACCAAGCGCGGCCTGGTGACAGTTGACCTCATCGACATCGTTGCGGCCAAGGAAGTGCCGCCTCCGCCGCCACGGCGGGCGCCGCGGCGGATGTCGGCGGACGGGGAATGATGGCGGCCGGTCGGCGAGGTCTGCGACGAGGGCTGGCGGACGGCTGGATGGCTGGCTGAGTAAGGCGGCTCCAGCTGCGGAGAATGGGGGACCCCGTCGCTCGGGCTTCGCCCTCGCTCCTCCTCGAATCACAATTCTTTATTAACGAGTAAACGCCCGACCTTCGGCCGGGCGTTTACTCGTTGGCGGAGAATGGGGGATTCGAACCCCGGCTGTGGGCTTAGTGCTTTCACCCAACCCGTGGATATGCGAAACGCCCGACCTTCGGCCGGGCGTTTCAACGTTGGCGGAGAATGGGGGACCCCGTCGCTCGGGCTTCGCCCTCGCTCCTCGAATCACAATTCTTTATTAACGAGTAAACGCCCGACCTTCGGCCGGGCGTTTACTCGTTGGCGGAGAATGGGGGATTCGAACCCCCGAGGGCTTTCACCCAACACGCTTTCCAAGCGTGCGCCATAGGCCACTAGGCGAATTCTCCTGTCAAGCCGCACCCCGAAGAGAACGACCTCAAGAATCCTACCTGTTTCCGGAGCACCTCGTGGCCGCCTGCCCCACACAGCGGCCCGGCGGGCCGTCAGATCGCCCCGATTGAGGCAGTCCACAGCGGAATTCGCTGAGAGTCGGAACAGGATCTGAGCGCTGTGATTTTGGAGGAGGCGAATCCTCACCTAAACTGAGTGCTGGCTCCTCGCGTGGTGCCATCCAGGCCAACTCCCCCAGGACGGAAACGTAGCAAGGGTAACCGGGCTCTGGCAGGTGCGCGAGGAGTCTTTATTTTTGCCCGGCCCCGGCCCGGACCAGACCCAGCCGCCGACACCGCCGCATCCGTTTCGTAGGAGATTCTGAGACTCGCCGTGATGTTTTGGCGGGTTGACTCGGCGTGGCGCGGAATCTCCTCCTTTACGTGACACGGTCAACGTCGCACGCGTCTGATGCGCAGGCTCACGGCGGTACTACATCGGGGCCCACCGCAACCTGTGAGCTCCATGTGATTCCCCAGGGTTCCCGCCGACAGGGCGGGCTAACGTAGACCTGTGGCACGAAGCATCTACATCACGTCCGTTGAGGGACACACCGGCAAATCAACGATTGCGCTCGGCACTCTCGACACGCTCTCTCACCAGGTGAAGCGGGTCGGTGTTTTTCGTCCGATCGCCCGTTCCACGGCCGAACGCGACTACGTGGTCGACCTGCTCATCGGGCATGACGGCGTCGACCTCGAGTACGACGAGTGCATTGGTGTCACCTACGACGAAGTGCACGAAGACGCGGATGCCGCCCTCTCACGCATCGTCGAACGTTACAAAGCCGTCGAAGCGAAATGCGACGCCGTGGTCATCGTCGGCTCCGACTACACGGATGTCGGCAGCCCCACCGAGCTGAGTTTCAACGCTCGCATCGCCGCCAACCTCGGCGCTCCAGTGCTTCTCGTGCTCGGTGGGCGCTCCAGCCAGATCTCCGGTGAACGCCTCGGCCAGGCCGACCCGCGCAACCCCGGCGAGATGCATGACATCGCCGAACTCGCCTTGGTCGAGTTGCGTCTCGCGCACGCCACGCTGCTGGCCATCATCGCCAACCGGGCGGATGCCGACGAGCTCGACACCGTGCGCGCCGCGATCCTCTCTGCCAAGCCGAATGTGCCGGTCTGGGTGATTCCCGAAGACCCCTACCTGATCGCACCGAGCATGGAATCGATCATGACGGCGACCGCGGGAGTGCTGATCAAGGGCGACCCCGAACTTCTGGCACGGGAGGCGCTCGGCGTGGTCGTCGCCGGCATGAGCATGGTCAACGTGCTTCCCCGTTTGATTCAGGGCGCGGTGCTCGTCGTGGCCGGTGACCGCACCGAGGTGCTCCTGGCCGCGATGATGGCGCAGACCTCCGGCACCTTCCCGTCGATCGCCGGAATCGTGCTGAACGGCGGCTTCGAGCTGCCCGAACCGATCGAGCGACTGCTCGACGGTCTGCCGCAAACACTGCCGATCATCCGCACCGAACTCGGCACCTACGACACGATCGTGGCGATCACCCGCACGCGCGGCAAGCTCGCCGCGGACTCCCAACGCAAGTACGACGCGGCGCTGGCCTTGTTCGAAAAGCACGTCGACGCATCCGCTCTGCTCGACCAGCTGCACCTGGCCCGCACCGATGTGGTCACGCCGCTGATGTTCGAGTTCGGGCTGCTGGAGCGCGCCCGGTCGAACCGTAAGCGCATTGTGTTGCCGGAGGGCGGTGACGACCGCATTTTGCGGGCCGCCCACACTCTGCTGGCCCGCGAGGTCGCCGATCTGACCATTCTCGGCGAGACCTTCGAGGTGCGTTCGCGCGCGATCGAGCTCGGTCTGGACATCTCGAAAGCCGAAGTGCTCTCGCCCCACGACCCGGTGCTCGTGATGCGATTCGCCGAGGAATACGCGAAGCTGCGCGCGCACAAGGGCGTCACGCTCGAGCAGGCGCGGGAGCAGGTGACGGATGTCTCCTATTTCGGAACGATGATGGTGCACCTCGGCCTGGCCGACGGCATGGTCTCCGGCGCGGTGCACACCACAGCCCACACCATCCGTCCGTCGTTCGAGATCATCAAGACCAAGCCGGGCGTGATGGTGGTGTCGAGCGTGTTCTTGATGGCACTCGAAGACCGCGTGCTCGTTTATGGGGACTGCGCGGTCATTCCCGATCCCGACGCCGCGCAGCTGGCCGACATCGCCATCTCCTCGACCGAGACCGCTGTGCAATTCGGGATCGAGCCGCGCGTGGCAATGCTCTCCTATTCGACCGGTGAGTCCGGCACCGGGGTCGACGTTGAGAAGGTGCGCGAGGCGACGGCGCTCGTGCGCGAGCGCCGCCCCGAGCTGATGGTCGAGGGCCCGATTCAGTACGACGCGGCGACGGATGCCGTCGTGGCCGCCACGAAGATGCCGACATCCTCCGTGGCCGGCCGGGCGACGGTGTTCATCTTCCCCGACCTCAACACCGGTAACAACACCTATAAGGCAGTGCAGCGTTCGGCCGGAGCGGTGGCGATCGGACCGGTCTTGCAGGGTCTCCGCAAGCCCATCAACGATCTGTCGCGCGGCGCACTCGTGCAAGACATCGTGAACACCGTGGCGATCACGGCGATTCAGGCAGGGATCAGCGCATGAGCAGCGTCTTCGTCGTCAACTCGGGTTCGTCGTCGATCAAGTACCAGCTCGTCGACCTGGCGACGGAGAAGGCGGTGGTCACCGGCCTCATCGAGCGCATCGGCGAGCCCGGATCCTTCATCACCAACCATGCAGACGGCATGCGGGTCGTGCTCGCCAAGCTCGGTGACGTCGACGACCTGATCGCCGTCGGCCACCGAGTCGTGCACGGCGGCAGCGAGTTCGACGGCCCGACCCTCATCGACGATGAGGTCGAGCGCGAGATCGACGCGCTCGCCCGGCTGGCTCCACTGCACAACCCGGCGAACCTGCTCGGGATTCGGGCGGCCCGTCGTGCGCTGCCCGACGTTCCGCACGTTGCGGTCTTCGACACCGCGTTTCATCAGACCATGTCGCCCGCGGCGTATACCTACGCGATCGACGCCGACATCGCCCGCGAGTACAAGGTGCGGCGCTACGGATTTCACGGCACCTCACACAAGTACGTGTCGGAGCAGGCCGCGCTGCTGCTCGGCAAGCCGCTCGCCGACACCCGCACGATCGTGCTGCATCTCGGCAACGGTGCCTCGGTCACGGCGGTCGACGGCGGGCGCTCGATCGACACCTCCATGGGGATGACCCCGCTGCAGGGCCTGGTGATGGGAACGCGTTCGGGCGATATCGACCCGGCCGTGCTCGTGCACCTCAACCGGGCCGCCGGGATGAGCGTGACCGAGCTCGACGAACTGCTCAACCGGCGAAGCGGGCTGCTCGGGCTGACCGGCATGGGCGATATGCGCGATGTTCAGGATGCGGCGATCAACGGCAACGAGACGGCCGAGCTGGCGTTGCAGGTCTGGCGCCATCGCATCCGTCACTACATCGGCGCCTACTTTGCGCAACTGGGTGGGCTCGACGCGCTCGTGTTCACGGCGGGCATCGGCGAGAACAATGCGCTGCTGCGACGCCGCGCGTTGGCGGGCCTCGAACACCTCGGCATCCTGGTCGACAACGATCGCAACGAGCTGGCATCGCGGGCGGCCCGGGTGATTTCGCCGGCGGGCGCACCGGTGACGGTGATGGTGATTCCGACGAATGAGGAGTTGGAGATCGCGCGGCAGGTGGCGTCGATCGTCTGAGGCTGCTGACTTCGGCCGCCGTCTGACGTGATTGGTCTGCGCACGCAAAGGAGGAGATTCGGCGACTCGCCGAGCTTCTCTGGCGGGTTGAGACGGCGTGGTGCAGATTCTCCTTCTTTACGTTGTGCAGGTCGCGAAGTTTCATCGCTGTGCGTCTCTGACCGTGCGCTCGATTGCGGCGAGCGTCGAGGGCCACTCGCGAAGAATCAATCGCTGAGTGAGTCTGAGTGACACCCGACCGAACCCGGCGAAGACGATGTCGCGATGCCGATCTGGCTCGAAACGGTCGGGTCCGTGCCACTTCTTGCCGTCGGTCTCGAGCGCGACGCAGTCGTCGACCACGAGATCTTCGCGGTAATGCAGCCCCCGAATCCTCTCCTGGGCTACGACCTGAAATCCGACGCGTCGCAATCTACGGCGCGCAATCGTCTCCTGCCCGGAGTCCGATGTGAATTCCATCTCCCGGATGCCTTGTTGCAGGTGTCGCGGAGCATGTGCGCCGATGCGGCGCACCTGCTGTTCGGTCAGGTAATTCTCATGAACTGCCGATTCGAGGCATGCGATCGCGTGCTCTTCATCGAGGCAGTGGATCGCCTGCCACGCAGCCTCCATTGGATTGACAAGCCAGGACTTCTCTCCTGCCGAGCCGAACTTCGCGGGCGCCCAGTGATATCGGATCAAACGGCCGGCGTGATCATGAGCCGGTCGTAGCGCGCTATGTGAGTTCGGGGGCAGCTGCAGGTGCAGAGATTGATCGAGACCGGCCCAGACTCCGGCGCGGCGCAACGCGGTCAGACAGGTGACTCGGGCGTGCGCGGTGACCGCCGCGAATGACGCAAAGGAGGAGATTCTGCGACGCGCCGAGCTTTTCTGCCTGCGTGAGACGGGGTGTCGCAGAATCTCCTCCCTTTTGTACGGAGTGAGGCGTGCGGAGGGGCGATGCATAGGGCGGCGGGGGAGGATGCGGAGATAGAGGAGAAAGAACCGTTTAGTGAAGGAGAGGCTCAGAGCGAGGACAGCGACCTATGCTGGCGAGAGGGAGGCGCACGTGAGACAGCGCACGCAGCACAATCAGCGCACGCGGCACAGCGCGACCGAACTTGACGTCGCGATCGTCGGCAGTGGCCCCAACGGGCTGGCCGCCGCCGTCGTGCTTGCGCGAGCCGGCCTCTCGGTGCGCGTCTTCGAAGCCGAAGACACCATCGGTGGCGGCGCGCGCACACTTGAACTGACCGAGCCGGGATTTCGGCACGACTGGGGTTCCGCTGTGCATGCCATGGCGTTCGCGTCGCCGTTCTTTCAACAATTCGGCCTGAGCGAGCGGGTGTCGTTCGTCATGCCCGACATCTCATATGGGCACGCCGTCGACGGCGGCCGGGCCGGCATCGCCTGGCGCGACCTGGCACGCACCGCCGATGGGCTGGGGCGCGACGGCGCGGCCTGGTTGAGCCTGCTGAAGCCACTGGTCGACAAGGGCCAACGGGTCGCCGAGTTCGTGACCTCGCCGATGCTGCCGGTACCGCGGCATCCGTTCACCGCGGCAGCCTACGGCCTGCGCGCGCTCGAGCAGGGTTCGCCCCTCGCCGGGCTGCGCTTTCGGGAAGAGGTCGCCCCGGCCATGCTCGCCGGGGTGTACGCGCATTCGATCGGCCCACTTTCGACGCTCGGGGCAGGCGCCTCCGGCATGCTCTTGGCGACCCTGGCACACAGCGTCGGCTGGTCGGTTCCCGTGGGCGGTTCACAGGCGATCACGGATGCGATGGCATCAGATTTCACGGCCCACGGCGGCGTCATCGAGACCGGCCGTCGCATCGGCTCGCTCGCCGAACTGCCCGCGGCGCGTGCCATACTCTTCGACACCTCGGCACGGCAATTGGAGCACCTCGCAGGGGAGCGGCTCGCACCGGGGTATCGGCGCGCGCTGCGGCGGTTCCGGAACGGCAACGCCGCGTCGAAAGTCGACTTCGCGCTGAACGCGCCCGTGCCCTGGACGAACGCGGACCTGCGCCAGGCGGGAACCGTGCACGTCGGGGGACTACGCGCCGAGGTCGCGGCCGCCGAAACTGCCGTTGCGAAGGGCAAATACGCACGCTCGCCGTACGTGCTCGTGTCGCAGCCGAGCCTGTTCGACGCGACGCGGGCGCCCGCCGGGAAGCACACCCTGTGGGCGTACACCCACGTTCCGGCTGGGTCGGACCGGGACATGACCGAGCCGATCACCGCGCAGATCGAGCGCTTCGCTCCGGGCTTTCGCGACGTCATCCTGGCCTCTCAGGCGACACCGGCGACCGAGCTGGAGCGTCACGACGCCAACTTCATCGGCGGTGATATCGCCACCGGCGCCGCAAGCTTCCTGCAGCTATTGGCGCGTCCGGTGCTGTCGACGAAACCGTGGCGGGCCGCCCCCGGCCTCTACCTCTGCTCGGCCGCGACCCCGCCCGGTCCGGGCGTGCACGGTATGGGCGGATTCCACGCGGCGCGGCTCGCGCTCGCCGAGGTGTTCGGGCTTCCGATGCCGTCGCTCGCGCCGTAGCGACAATTCGACGGAGAGTGCGCCGGAGGCGCGGTCGTTGCGGCCCTTCTGCGGCGACATCCCGAAAAATCTCCATCGAATGGTGGGGAGTGGCGCGGGGAGGGAGACGGATGCGCGAGTGGTGCACCGTGAGTTTGGGAGCGGTGAGTCACCGGTGCCGTTCGGGGCGCTCTGTCAGCGGCTCCGACTACGATTGAATCGTGGTTACAGCCCTGTATCGCCGTTACCGGCCAGAGACATTTTCCGAGATGATCGGGCAGTCGCAGGTGACCGATCCGCTGATGACGGCACTGCGCACCAACCGGGTCAATCATGCCTACCTGTTCAGCGGCCCGCGGGGGTGTGGCAAGACGACATCCGCCCGCATCTTGGCCCGCTGCCTGAACTGCGCTGAAGGGCCGACCGACACTCCGTGCGGCGTCTGCCCGAGCTGCGTTGAGTTGTCCCGCGACGGCAGCGGATCGCTCGACGTGGTCGAGATCGACGCGGCCAGCCACAACGGTGTCGACGACGCCCGCGACATCCGTGAGCGCGCAATTTTCGCTCCGGCCCGTGACCGCTACAAAATCTTCATCCTCGACGAGGCGCACATGGTCACCCCGCAGGGCTTCAACGCCCTGCTCAAGATCGTCGAAGAGCCGCCGGAGCACGTCAAGTTCATTTTCGCGACGACCGAGCCCGACAAGGTGATCGGCACCATCCGTTCGCGAACCCACCACTATCCGTTCCGGCTGGTGCCGCCGGCACCAATGCTGGAGTATGTGCAAGGGCTCTGCGAGAGCGAGGGAATGAAGGTCGCTCCCGGCGTTCTTCCCCTCGTTGTGCGGGCCGGGGGCGGGTCGCCGCGTGACACGCTGTCGCTGCTCGACCAGTTGATGGCCGGCTCCGACGACAACTCGGTCGAGTACGAGCGCGCCGTCGCCCTACTCGGCTACACCCACGCCTCTCTGCTTGACGATGCCGTCGACGCGATCGGCGCACGTGACTCGTCTGCGGCGTTCGACGCCGTCGACCGGGTGATTCAGACCGGTCAAGACCCGCGCCGCTTTGTCGAAGATCTGCTTGAGCGGATGCGCGACCTCATCATTGTTGCCGCAACGTCGGCGACCGCCGCCGCGGCTGTGCTGCGCGGAGTGCCGCAAGACGAACTTGACCGGATGGCCGTGCAAGCGTCGAAGTTCGGCCCGGCCGAGCTGTCACGCACCGCCGATATCCTGAACGCTGCGCTCAGCGAGATGAGCGGGGCCACCTCGCCGCGCCTGCACCTCGAGCTGATGGTTGCGCGCACGCTCATCCCGGCCAGCGACGACTCGAACCGGGGCGCGCTGGCCCGTGTTGAGCGGCTCGAACGACGCATCGGGGTCGACGGCGGCGAGAGTGCGGCGCCCAGTGGGCAGACCGTGCCCGCGCGACCGGTCGCTGCTCCTTCGGCAGCACCCGCGCCCGTTGCCGCTCCCGCAGCCTCGACTCCCGCCGCCTCGGCTCCGGTTACCGCCGCTCCCGTGGCGGCGACACCCGGTGCGGCGCCGGCGACGACCGTGCCGGTACCCGCAGCTTCGTCGAGCCCGGTCGCGGCGACGACGGCGGCTCCCGCCGTGTCGGTGGAATCTGCTCCGGCCGAGTCCGCACCCCCTGCGCCGCCCGCACCCGCCCCGGCACGCGTACTGCCGACCGGACCGGTCACCGTCGCGCAGATCAAGGATGCCTGGCCCGAGATTCTCGACGAGGTCAAGACGGCCAAGCTGAGCGCCTGGCTGATCATTCTCACGGCGAGCGTGCTCGAGCTGCGCGGTGACGACATCCTCGTCTTGTCGTTCCCCAGCGAGAGCGACGTGACGAGCTTCAAGCAGCAGCAGCCCACGAACACCGGGGTGAGCGACTACCTGCGCGCTGCGATTATCGAGGTGCTCGGACTCCGGGTGAAGTTCATCGCGCGCGCCGACACCGGCGCAGGCGCCGTGCCGCCCACGCGCACGAGTGGGGCGACGGATGCCGTGGCGCCGCGGGTGCCGGCAACATCTGTTCCGGCTGCAGCAAAGGCCACGACGGCCACGGCCGCTTCGCCCACTCCGCCTACCGGTGACTCGGCGGCAGCGACAACCGCGCCCGCCGGCCGCACGGTTTCCTCGGGCAGCGGCTGGGCAACAGTGGCGATTCCCGGTGCCGCCGATGCATCGGCAACCACTGCGACCGTCGAGGATTCGGCCGCCGGGGCGTCTGCCGCTTCTGCCGCTCCGACCACTTCGACAGCCCGGCCGGCCGGCGCTCCGTCGGACGGTCCATCGGCCGACGAACCGCCCTTCGACGACGAACCGCCGCCCTTCGACGACGACGTCCCGCCGGAGACCGAGCCACCGACCGACCGTTTCGTCGCTCCCGACGAGATGAGCGCGCCGACGTCCGTACCGACGTCGATCCCGCCGACGTCGATCCCGCCGGTTGCCCGGCCGCAGGGTGATCCCGCCTCGTCGGTTTCGGCGCCGACGGCATCCACCCCCGTCGCAGCTGCCGCCGAATCGCAGCGCCCGTCGGTCGCCTCGGTCGCCCCGTCGGTCCCGATCAAGCGCCCCGCCGCCTCCGCCCAGGGCAACGCACCGGCCTTCGGCGAGAAGCAGCGCTACGGCGAATCGGTGGTCCGCGAGATTCTCGGCGCCACCTTCCTTGAAGAGCAGCCGCACAACTCGGCACCCCGACCGAGAGGCGATTAACGCATGTATGAAGGCATTGTTCAAGAACTGATCGACGAGCTGGGCCGGTTGCCCGGCATCGGTCCGAAGTCAGCACAGCGCATCGCGTTCCATATCCTGCAGACGCAGACTTTTGATGTGACACGCCTCGCGAACGTGCTGCTCGAAGTGCGAGAGAAAGTGCGCTTCTGCGACATCTGCGGCAACGTGTCAGAGCAGCAGACCTGCAGCATCTGCCGTGACCCGCGTCGCAACCCGGCGCTGATCTGCGTCGTCGAAGAAGCCAAAGATGTTGTGGCGATCGAGCGCACCCGTGAGTTCCGTGGTCTCTACCATGTGCTCGGCGGGGCGATCAGTCCGATCGACGGGATCGGACCCGACGATCTCAGCATCCGTCAGCTGATGCAGCGACTGGCCGACAGCACGGTTCAAGAGGTCATCATCGCGACGGACCCCAATCTGGAGGGCGAGGCCACGGCGACCTACTTGTCGCGGCTGCTCAACACGCTGGAGATTCGGGTCACCCGACTGGCCTCTGGCCTGCCCGTCGGCGGAGACCTCGAGTATGCCGACGAAGTGACGCTGGGTCGAGCGTTCGAAGGCCGACGGGTCGTCGGCGCCTAGCTGAGACGCTTGCGGCGGCGGGCGTGATCGATGTCCCGAACTGTGCAGGCGGATGCCCGACCGAGGAGGTCGGGCGTCCGCCCGTTTTGTCCCACTCGCGCAGCTCATGCAACGCGTTCCGGGCCCGGCAGCGCGGCCTTCGTCACATGGCTTCGACGGAATATGCCAGCACTTAGGATGGAAGTCCGAGCCGTGCTCGGACATCCCAACCCCAGGAGTGCCACGTGAGTTTGATCGTGCAAAAGTTCGGCGGGTCGTCCGTCTCCGATGCTGAGGGCATTCGGCGCGTCGCGAAGCGGATCGTCGAGACCCGAAAGGCCGGCCACGATGTGGTCGTCGCCGTGAGCGCCATGGGCGACACGACTGATGAGCTGCTTGACCTCGCGCACGAGGTCACCCCGATTCCTGCTCCGCGCGAGCTGGACATGCTCCTGACCGCCGGAGAGCGCATCTCGATGGCGCTTCTTGCGATGGCGATCAAGAGCCTCGGACACGACGCCCGCTCCTTCACCGGCAGCCAGGCCGGCATGATCACCGACGCCCAGCACGGCTCAGCCCGCATCGTCGATGTCACTCCGGTGCGCCTGCGCGAGGCCCTCGACGAGGGCGCCATCGTCATCGTCGCCGGGTTCCAGGGCTTCAACCGCGACACCAAAGACATCACCACGCTCGGTCGCGGTGGCTCAGACACCACAGCCGTCGCCCTGGCCGCGGCGCTCGACGCCGACATCTGTGAGATCTACACGGATGTCGACGGCGTGTATACCTCCGACCCCCGCGTCGTTCCCCTGGCCCGCAAGATCGACCGCATCACGAGCGAAGAGATGCTCGAACTCGCGGCCAACGGAGCCAAGGTTCTGTATATTCGCGCCGTGGAATATGCCAGACGTCACAACGTGACGCTGCACGTGCGTTCGTCGTTCAACAACAACGAAGGCACCATCGTTTACAACCCGGACAGCGCCACCGACCGGGGGATCACGAGCAACGACGAAGCCGTGTCAGAGAGAAAAGAGACTGTCGTGGAAAACCCGATGATTGCCGGCGTTGCCGCCGACCTCAGCGAAGCCAAGATCACGATTGTCGGCGTGCCCGACATCCCGGGCAAGGCCGCACAGATTTTCAAGATCGTCGCTAAGACGAACGCAAACGTCGACATGATCGTGCAGAACGTGTCGTCGGCCGTGACCGGTCGCACCGACATCTCGTTCACCGTTCCGATGAACGACGGCCACCGCGTCATGCAGGCGCTGGAAGCCGAGAAAGACGAAGCCGGCTTCGAGTCGCTGCAGTATGACGACCAGATCGGCAAGCTCGCGCTCGTCGGCGCCGGTATGCGCACCAACTCGGGTGTCTCGGCCAAGCTCTTCGAAGCGCTCTCCGAGGCCGGAATCAACATTGAGATGATCTCCACCAGTGAGATCCGCATCTCGGTCGTCGTCCGGGCCGACAGCGTCAACACCGCGCTCCGCATCGTGCACACCTCGTTCGGCCTCGACGCCGAGTCCGAGGCGCAGGTTCACGGCGGCACCGGCCGCTAGGCTGCGTCGCCCTACAGCCCGCGCCGCCTCGCCACAGCAGCTCACACCCGTCACCTTCGGGTTGTGTTGCTAACTCCGGTAATGCCTCCCTCAAGTGCCTGACTCAGGCCGAATTCGGGTGGTTTTGCAAGAATGACCGGAGTTACCAACGCGGAAGCGACGAGAACTACCGAGAACGACAGTTTCGACAGTAAGGAAGTACCAGTGACCAGCACCGCAGGAATCAACATCGGCGTCGTCGGAGCCACCGGACAGGTCGGAGCCGTCGTGCGCCGCCTGCTCGAAGAGCGCGACTTCCCCGTTGCCAGCATCCGTTACTTCGCCTCGGCTCGCTCCGCCGGCAAGGTTCTGCCCTGGAAAGACGGGGAGATCGTCGTCGAAGACTCGGCGACCGCCGACCCGACCGGGCTCGACATCGCCATCTTCTCTGCCGGTGCCACGCTCTCGAAGGCCCAGGCCCCCCGCTTCGCCGCGGCCGGCGTCACCGTGATCGACAACTCGTCGGGCTGGCGGATGGACCCCGAGGTTCCCCTCGTCGTCAGCGAGGTCAACCCGCACGCCATCAAGCAGGCCGTCAAGGGAATCATCGCGAACCCGAACTGCACCACGATGGCGGCCATGCCCGTACTCAAGGTGCTGCACGAGGAAGCCGGGCTCGAGCGTCTCACCGTGAGCACCTACCAGGCGGTGTCCGGAAGCGGCCTCGTCGGCGCCGAAGAGCTCGCCACCCAGGTGCGCGCTGCAGTCGAAGACGAGAACCTGCTGCAGCTCGTCCACGACGGCTCGGCCGTCACGCTGCCGGCACCCACCATCTATGCGCGCCCGATCGCGTTCGACGTGATCCCGCTGGCCGGCTCCATTGTCGACGACGGCTCCAACGAGACCGACGAGGAGAAGAAGCTGCGCAACGAGTCGCGCAAGATCCTCGAGCTTCCTGATCTGCGGGTCAGCGGCACCTGCGTGCGCGTTCCGGTCTTCACCGGCCACTCGCTGTCGATCAACGCCGAGTTCGCTCGCCCGCTCTCGGCGGCCCGGGCCACCGCGTTGCTGGCGGATGCGCCGGGTGTCACGCTCACCGACATCCCGACCCCGCTCGAAGCCGCCGGCCGGGACGACAGCTTCGTCGGTCGCATCCGTCAGGACGAGGGTGCACCGGATGGCCGCGGCATCGCCCTGTTCATCAGCAACGACAACCTGCGAAAGGGCGCGGCACTGAACGCCGTGCAGATCGCCGAACTGGTGGCTGCCGATGTGCTCGCAGCCCCGGTCGCCAGCTGACCGAACCCTCAGCACACGTAGGCACCGCCTGAATGGGCACCCGCGATTCGCGGGTGCCCATTCGTCGTTCTGCCCGCGACAGCTGGTCGTTTCAGCCGGTCGTTTTCGATCCGGAGTCACGTTGGCTATACAGTGTGCAGAATGCAACGGTGCATGGCCGCGACGATGACGTCGCCCGGCCCGCGTCCGCTCCGGCAGCGGTTCGCGACACAGACAGTGAAAGAGGAATTATGCGCGTTCGACTCATCCTTCCGGTTCTTGCGGCTACTGCGGCCCTTCTGCTGACCGGATGCGTTGACAACTCCGCACCGGCCGTCAAGAACGGTGCCGGCAGCACAAGCGGCTCCGCAACCACGCAGAAGGATGCGACCGCTGCTGGATTACTTCCGGCCGGAATCGCGAAGGCCGGCGTGCTGCGCATCGGCACCGACGCCCAGTCGGCCCCCAACGAGTACAAGGACGCCGACGGCAACCCGGTCGGCTGGGGCATCGAGCTGGCCGAAGGCATCGCCGGCAAGCTCGGCCTGACCACCGAGTACAAGGTCGCCCAGTTCGACAGCATCATTCCGAGCATCGTCGGCGGTCAGCTCGACATGGGTATGTCGTCGTTCACCGACACCGTCGAGCGCGAGGAAGTCGTCTCCTTCGTCAACCACTACGCTGCCGGAATCCAGTGGGCGTCGCAGACCGACAAGGTCGTAGACCCGAACGATGCCTGCGGCCTCAAGGTCGCCGTGCAGGCGAACACCGTGCAGGACACCGAGGAGATCCCAGCCAAGAGCAGTGCCTGCGTCGCCGCCGGCAAGGCGCCGATCGAGCAGGTGCGGTTCGACACTCAGGATGCCGCGGTGAACGCGGTCGTGCTCGGCCAGGCTGACGCCTGGACTGCCGACTCACCTGTCGCGCTCTACGCGATCTCGCAGACCAAGGGCAAGCTCATTCCGGCCGGGAAGACGTTCGACCTGTCGCCCTACGGAATCGCGACAGCCAAAGGCACCGGCATGGCTGAAGCCGTGCAGGCTGCCCTGCAGTCGATGGTCGACGACGGCAGCTACACGAAGATCCTCGATGCCTGGGGTGTCGCCGACGGCGGCCTCGGCAGCATCACGATCAACGCGGCGAGCAACAGTTAGCTCGTCGACAACCCCTCGCTGACACGAAGGCGGGTGGGCGGAGGAAGCGGCAGTGCCGCATCCTCGCCCGCCCGCCTTCGGCGTTGGTGGCGGCCTCCGTTTGCGGGCTGCGGGGTCGCGAAGCTGCGAATTTGTGTCTGAGCGGCTGTGAATGTACTGTATGCAGTATTCAGGTTAGCAATGAGGCACTGAAGCGGGGTCGACACAATCGACCTCGAGCGCAGCGGTCTTGGGCAGACGACAGTTTCACGTGGGACATCAGATTCCTCGCCGCCAGGTGCGTTCGAGCGAAGCTGTCTGAGGCATTGCGAGACCACCATGAGCGTTACCGTCTACGAAAACGGCGTGTTTCACACCCCCGGTGCACGCACCGAATCATCACCGGCCATGCTGGTACGGGGCGAAACAATCGAACACATCGGCACCTCAGCCGACTGCAACGACCGCGCCAACGGGCCTCACGCCACGGTCGACCTGGGCGGGGCCGACGTCGTCGCCGGTTTCACCGACAGCCACATCCACACTGCCCAGCTGGCGTTGCAGTCCGCCGAAATCGACCTCTCGTCGGCGCGTTCCCTCGACGAAACCCTCGCGCTAGTCGCGGCCCGCGTCAGCGCGGCACGGGCGGCAGAGCCGCACGGCACCGACTGGATCTTCGGCGGACGCTGGAACAATCGCCTCTGGGTCGACCGCGCCACTCCGACACGATTCCAGCTCGATGCGGTGACCGGCGACATCCCGGTTGCCCTGCACCACGGCGACCTGCACACCTTCTGGGTGAACTCGGCGGCACTCGCGCGAATGGGCATCGGGCGAGACTCGGCCGACCCGATCGGCGGCAGCTACTCACGCGACGCGTCGGGCGACCTCACCGGCATCCTCGGGGAGGCCGCCGCCTTCGCCGCGGAACGATTCTTCGCGCCACTGACCAGTTCCGCGCTCGATGCGACACTCGGCGCCACGCTGCAGGGGTTGCTCGCGCACGGCGTGACCTCGATCCACGACATCGACGGTGAGGATGCCCTCCGCGCGTTCAGCGCACGGCACCAGGCCGGGCGCCTCCCGTTGCGCGTGCACAAGCTGATGCCCGTCGCGTCGCTCGAGAGCCTGATCGAGCGCGGCATCCGCTCGGGCGACGGCGATGACTGGCTGCGATTCGGCGCCGTCAAGATCTTCGGCGACGGATCGCTCTCGTCGCACACCTGCCTGCTGCACGAGGCGTACCCCGGCCAGCCGGGCAACACCGGGATCGCCGTCACCCCGCCGGAACTGTTGAACGCGCTGGTGCAACGGTTGGCCGACAACGGCCTCGCTGCGGCGGTGCACGCCATTGGCGACGGCGCCGTCACGAACGCCGTCGCCGCGCTCGAACGGGTGACGCGGCCTGACGGTTCTGGCGCCCTGCTGCCAAACCGGGTCGAACACGTGCAGCACAGCACCCCGAACGACATCACGAGGCTCGGCGCGCTCGGTGCCGTCGCCTGCATGCAGCCGTCGTCGTGCACGTCAGACATCGACATGGTCGACGAACTGCTCGGCGGCCGTGACATCGTCTCCTACGCCTGGCGCAGCATCCTGGATGCCGGCGGCACGCTCGCCTTCAGCTCCGATGCGCCCGTCGAAAGCACCAACCCGTTCACCGGCATCCACGCCGCCATCACCCGGCAGCGGACGAACGGATACCCGCAGGGCGGCTGGCAGCCTGCCGAGCGACTGAGCCGGGCTGAGGCATTCGCCGCGTACACGACCGGACCGGCCACCGCATCCGGCGAGACCGCCTCGAAGGGGCGTCTCGCCGCCGGCTATCTGGCCGACTTCGCTGTGCTGGACCGGGATCCGTTCGCCGTCGACGAGGCCGCGTTGCTGGATACCGCGGTCACGCTGACCGTTGTCGGCGGCGAGGTGCGTTGGGCTCGCTAGGCCCTCACACACGTTCTACCCGCACCACCCGCACCACCGTTCTGCCTCACGTTGAATCAAAGGAGATTGACAATGAAAAGCACCCCGTTCCGCCTCGCCGCCCTCGCCGCTGTAGCCCTCGGCTCACTGCTGCTGACCGGCTGTGGTGGCCAGTCGCTGGCCGCCGCACCGGTCGGCACCGACGCCCCGGCGGCTGAAGCGTTCAAGAACCCGATCCCGTCCGGCGACCTCGCCGCATCCGTGCTCGAGGGCATCAGCCAGAACGCCGACTTCGCCGCCCGTGTTCCGGCCGAGATCAAGACCAACGGGCTCAAGGTCGCCACGGCCGACGGCTACCCGCCCATGGAGATGTTCGACGCAGACGGCAAGACCATGGTGGGCGTCGACATGTCGCTGATGCGCGCCATCGCCGACAGCTGGGGCGTCAAAGTTGTGATCACCAACTCCGATGTGAACTCGATGATGCCAGGCGTCGCGTCCGGTCGCTTCGATGTGCTCGCCTCGGGCTTCAACGACACCGAGGTGCGCCGCGAGAAGGCTTCCTTCGTCGACTACGCCAAGTCGTCGGGCGCCATCATCGTCGCGAAGGGTAACCCAGAGGGTATCAACGCGCCGGCCGACCTCTGCGGTCACACGATGGCAGTTCTCGACAACGGCTACTACATGCAGCTCGCCACGACTTTCAGTGACGACTGCGTCGCCCAGGGCAAGGCCGCCATCGAGATCCTCGGTTTCGCCAACGACCCCGAGGCGCTGCTGCAGCTGCAGAGCGGCCGCGCACAGGCCGGCATGAACGACTACCCGGTCGGCGTCTTCCGGGCCAAGGAGTCCGGCGGCACCATCGAGGCCATCGAGATCCCGGGTGAATCGCTCTTCGGCCTGGCCGTCGACCCGACGAACGAAGAACTCATCACGCTTCTGCAGGACACCGTCAACAAGCTGATCGCCGACGGCGACTACGACGAGATCCTCGCCGCGTGGGACCTCTCTGGCATGGCACTCACCGAGGCAACGGTCAACCAGGGCAAGTAGCCACCGGGGGGCGGATGCCGATCGGGTGACCTTCGTCGCCCGCGAGCTCCGCCCCCTCTCACCCCACCGGGGCACGGCCGCGTTCGCGCGGACCGTGCCCGTTGAGCCAACGCAATCGATCCAACGCAATCGAACCAATGCCAGGAGAAGTGCACATGCTGGAAGAACAAACGATGGAGAAGGCGGCAACGGTTTTGCAGCCGACCCCCGACAACACCGTCACACTGAAACACCCCGGCCGGGTCGTCGTGGGCATCCTCTGCGTGCTTGCGCTCGTCGGTTTCGCCGTCACCCTGGCGACCAATCCGCACATTTCGTGGCCGGATGTCGCGGCCTATCTGGTCTTCCCGAAGATTCTCGAGGGCGTGCTGGTCACCCTCGAACTCTCGGTGATCTCCACCGTCGTCGGCCTCAGCATCGGCGTCATCCTGGCGATCATGAAGCTCTCGTCGAACCCTCTCGCCCAGATGCTGAGCAACCTCTACATCTGGTTCTTCCGCGGCACCCCTGTCCTGGTTCAGCTGATCTTCTGGTTCAACCTCGCCTTCCTGTTTCCGACCCTCACCCTGGCCATCCCGTTCACCAGCATCGGCTACCAGTGGGACATGAACACCCTGATGACCGGCTTTAACGCCGCAATGCTCGGCCTGGCCCTGAACCTCGGCGCCTATGCGGCCGAAACCGTGCGCGCCGGGATCCAGGCCGTCGACGTCGGGCAGTCGGAAGCGGCCAGCTCGATCGGGATGACCCCGGCCCAACGGATGCGCATCGTCGTTCTCCCACAGGCCGGACGCATCATCCTGCCGCCGATCGGCAACGAGTTCATCAGCATGCTGAAGACCACGTCGCTCGTCTACGTTGTCGCCGGAAACGACCTGATGACCAACGCCAGCCAGATCTACAAGCAGAACAGCAAGATCATGGAACTCCTGATCGTCGTCAGCATCTGGTACATGATCTTGACGGCCATCGCGACCTACTTCCAGAACAAGCTCGAGAAGAAGTTCGGCACGGCAAACCTGCCGCCGTCGCCCCGAGCCAGCTGGGGTCGATCCCTGTTGATCAACGCTCAGGCGAAGCGCAAGCTCGCCATCCCGACGACGAATGCCTCAGGAGGATCACTGTGACGAAGCTTCAGCTTGATGTGAATGTGGCCGCTGCCGCAGCATCCACCGAACCGATCATCATCGCCGAGCAGGTGTACAAGTCATTCGGCACCAACCAGGTGCTGGCCGGCATCAGTTTCGAGGTCGCCGCCGGCGAGGTCGCCGTCGTGATCGGGCCGTCGGGATCGGGCAAGTCGACATTCTTGCGCTGCCTCAACGCCCTCGAGACCATCGACAGCGGGCGCATCCGCGTCTCGGGTTCCGACGTCGGATACACCTTCAAGGACGACAAGTTCTATGAGTGGGGCTCGAAGGACTACGCCCAGTTCCGGCTCGGAATCGGCATGGTCTTTCAACGCTTCAACCTCTTCAACAACATGAACGCGCTGGAGAACGTGGCCTGCGGACCGATCAAGGTCAAGGGTGTGAACAAGAAGGAGGCCAAGGAGCGCGCGCAGGCACTGCTCGAAATGGTCGGCCTCGGCACGCACGGTCATAAATACCCGAACCAGCTCTCCGGAGGGCAGCAGCAGCGGGTCGCCATCGCGCGGTCGCTCGCCATGGACCCCTCGGTCATGCTGTTCGACGAACCGACCTCCGGCCTCGACCCCGAGCTCGTCGACGAGGTTCTCGAAGTGATGAAGTCGCTGGCCCTGGCCGGAATGACGATGGTCGTCGTCACTCACGAGATCGGTTTCGCCCGCGAGGTCGGCGACTCACTGACCTTCGTCGACGGCGGCGTCGTCGTCGAGAAGGGCGACCCGCGCATGGTCATCGCCAATCCGCAGAGCCCGCGCACGCAGCAGTTCTTGTCGAAGGTTCTCTAACGCACGCGCCCCCCTACACCCCCATTCACACCCACACCCAGTCCAAGTTTTCAGTATCAAGGAGGTGCTCCGAGATGGAGCAGATCGTCATCATCAGCGGTGCATCGTCCGGAATCGGACGCGCCAGTGCCGAACGCTTCATCGCCGGCGGCGCGACGGTCTACAACTTCGATCTGCAGGAGCCGACCGACCCGGCGGCCGGCTCGATCTGGCGCCAGTGTGATGTGACGGATGACGTGCAGGTCGCGTCGCTGGTCGACGCGGTTGTCGCGGCGGAAGGTCGAGTCGATGTCGTCATCGCCAACGCGGGAATCAGCATCCGTCGCCCCTTTCTGCAGATGAAGCGCGCGGAGATTGAGAAGCTGTTCAGCATCAACGTGATCGGCGTGATCAACCTCTGGCAGGCGGCTGGGCGCCACATGTTCGATGCCGGCTCGGGCGTCTTGCTGGCCACCGCATCGACGAACGGAACGGCGGGCTACCCCTGGTACGCCGACTACAACGCGTCGAAGGCGGCGGTGCTCGCACTCTGCAAGAGCGTCGCGCTCGAACTGGCGCCGCGGGTGCGCACCGCCTGTGTCAGTCCTGGGTATGTCATGACACCCATGCAGCGACTGGAATATAGCGATGAGATGATTGAGGAGGTCAACGCGAAGATTCCGTCTGGGCGCCATGCCGAGCCGAGCGAGATTGCCTCAGCGTTCTACTTTCTCGCCTCGCCGGACGCCGCGTTCATCACCGGTCAGCAGTTGATCGTCGATGGGGGAGAGCTCGCCGGCGGAACCGCCTCGGCGTATCGCACGGGAATCGCGGATTCCCTCAGCGTGTAAAAAACACTGAGAAAACCTCGGGAGATGACCTGCGCGGGCCGTGTCATCTTGACAACGGGTGCATCTGTATACAGAATACAGAGACAACTGTCACCCGGAAGAGGTATCTGTATGTTCTCAAAGTCGAGACGACTTATCGCGATTGGCGCTGCCGCGGCGATCGCTTTGTCGATGGCCGCGTGTAGCGGAACGTCGGCCAAGTCAGACCCGAACTCTATTGTGTGGTCAACCTGGGGTACGCCAGAGGAACTCACTCGATTCAACGAGTTCAATACCGAATTCATGAAGCGCCACCCCGACATCACCGTGAAGCTGCAGCCGGTCGCGTCTTACGCCGACTACCACTCGAAGCTTCTCGCTCAGCTCACCTCGAACACTGCTCCCGATGTGTTCTACGTCGGCGATGACAAGATCGGCCAGTTCGTCGCCTCCAAGCGTCTGATGCCTCTGACCGATCTGATGGAGTCCCCGGCGAGCCAGACCAAGCCGGACGACTTCTTCCCTGGCCTCTTCGGTGCAGCCAAGACCGACACCGATATCTTCGCGGCGCCGAACGACTCGAACCCCGACGTGCTCTGGTACGACAAGGTCGCCCTCGCAAACGCCGGCGTGACCGAAGACCCGGCCACCCTCGCCGCCGCCGGCGAGTGGACCACCGCGAAGTACCTCGAGATGAACGACAAGCTCAAGGCCGCCGGCCTGACCGGCTCGATGTTCTGGAACTACTGGGCCACCCACTACAGCTGGATCTCTTCGCAGGGCGGCACCGCCTTCGATGAGGCCGGAAAATTCGTCGCCAACACCGACAAGACCTCGGTCGCTGCGGTTGAGGAACTCGGCAAGAACTTCAACGACGGAACTTTCGTCGTTGCCGACACCCTTCCCTCCGGCGCCGGCGCCGACAGCGTCTTCGTGACACACAAGGCCGGCTTCTTCTCACAGGGTCGTTACACGATCGGAACCGTTGAGTCGGCCGGCGTGCAGGACGACTACGACATCGTCGCGTGGCCGACCCCCGACGGCACCCCGGCGCCGACCGGCGTCGCCGCCTCGTACCTCGCGATCAACGCGGACACCAAGGCGAAGGATGCCGCGTTCACGTTTTGGACCGAGTTCCTGAGCGCAGAAGGCCAGACCTTCCGTCTCGGCGGCGGCGGCAACGCTGTGCCGTCGATCAAGGGCGCCGACGATGTCGTGCTCAAGGACGGCTACCCGGCGCACGCCCAGACCTTCCTTGACATGCGCGACATCGGCTTCGCCGGTCCCGCAACGGAGGCCAGCGTTCCCGGTCTCTCGACCGACGTGAGCGACAAGATGCTCGCGTTCTACCAGGGCAAGGGCGACGCGCAGAGCACTCTCGACGATGTCGAGAAATTGATCACCAGCAAGACCAGCAAGTAAGGCTGTAAATAATGACCGTCGTGTCGAGCTCGCACACCGAGCAAACGCACAACGCCTCTCCGGCGGCAGGCGGGCTCCACAAGGAGTCCGCCTGGCGGCGCCGGGACCGGCGTTGGGGCTACGTGTTCGTAGCACCTCAGGTAATCGGAATGGCGCTCTTCGTGCTGTTGCCGTTCGCCGGAAGCTTCATTCTCGCTTTCGCCTCCTGGGATGGCCTGACTGACCTCACCTGGGTCGGGTTCGATAACTTCGTGTCACAGCTGGGCGACCCGCTGCTCATCCGCAGCATCATCAACACCCTGTTGATCGCCCTGATCACCGTGCCGATCGGCCTCGCGTTCTCGCTCATCATCGCCGTCGCGTTGGAGAAGCTGAAGACTCGCACGCTCTATCTGGTGTTGTTCTTCGCCCCGGTGGTCACCAGCACCGTCGCCGTTGCGATGATCTGGCAGCAGATGCTCCGCGCCGATGGTGTGCTGAGCGACGTCATCTCGAAGACCTTCGGCATTTCACCGCCCGACTGGCTCGGTGACCCCACCCTGGCCTTGATCTCCGTCTGCATCGTGTCGATCTGGGCGTCGATGGGTCTGAACGTCATCATCTTCCTGGCCGGTCTGTCGAACATTTCGGCGTCGGTCATTGAAGCAGCCCGCATTGACGGCGCCGGCGCCTTCACGCTGTTCTGGCGCATCCGGATGCCGCTGCTCTCGCCGATCATCTTCTTCTCGTCGGTGATCGCCTTCATCAGCTCGTTGCAGACGTTCGACGTCGTCTTCGTGCTGACCTCCCAGGGTGGACCGGACAACGCCACTCGCACGATCGTCTACCACATCTACGATCTCGGCTTCGGCCGGTTTGAGTTCGGGCCGTCGAGCGCGGCCGCCATCATCCTGTTGGTCATCACCCTGGTGATCACGGCCATTCAGTTCGGTGCACAGAAGAAGTTCGTTCACTACGAGGATGGTGCAGAGTGACCCCGGTCGAAACAGATGTCGTCGATGAGGCCGCACAGATCCTTGCCACCGAAGCCGGTCGCCCCGAACAGGCCACGCCGCGCCAGTCGCGCACGTCGGCCAAGCCGGGGGAGCGCGCCTCACTGACCCGCAAGGGCCTGCTTCACCTGATCCTGACGATCGTCGGGATCGCCATGGTGTTCCCGTTCATCTGGATGCTGCTGACCTCGTTCAAGACGCTGCCGCAGCTGCTGCAGGACCCACTGAGCTTCTGGCCGGACCCGTGGACGTTCAGCAACTATTCCGATGCCTGGAACGCTGCCCCGTTCGCTCAGGCTTACCTGAACAGCATCTACATCACGGTGCTCGCCGTGGTCGGAACCCTGCTGACGGCATCCATGGCCGGCTACGCCTTCGCGCGCATCAAGTTCCGTGGCAGCAAAGTCATTTTCATCATCTTCCTCGCGACGCAGATGATCCCCAAGCAGGTGACGCTGATCCCGTTCTACCTGATCATGAGCAACTTCGGATGGGTCGACTCGCACCTCTCGCTGATCATTCCGGCCATGATGGTCAACCCGTTCGCGGTGTTCCTGATGCGTCAGTTCGTGATGTCGCTGCCGCGTGAACTCGAAGAAGCCGCGCTGATGGACGGCGCAGGGCGCTGGCGCACCTTCTGGAGCGTCGTGTTGCCGAACCTCGGCCCGGGCATCGGTGCGCTGAGCATCATCGTCGCGCTCGACGTGTTCAACTCGTTCCTCTTCCCGTTGGTGCTGCTGAACAGCCCCGACTTGTTCACTGTTCCGCTGCTGCTGTCGTCGTTCAGCGGCCAGTTCGGTGCGGTCAACTACGGCCTGATCATGGCGGCCTCCGCTGTTGCGACGATCCCCATGCTCATTGCATTCGTGATCGGCCAGCGCAAGATCATCGCCAGCATGGCTGCCTCGGGGCTGGGCGGACGTTGAGCGACACCGCGACCGTTTCGACGGCCTCAACCAGTGACCTGCTCGCGACGGTCGGCACCTTCCTCGACCTCGTCGCCGCCCCCTTCACGCTGCCACGCTCGCGCATCCTCGTGCTCGCTCACGGCGACCAGGCGACGGATGCTGCACCGCTCACTTCGGTGCGCGTCTGCCGCGCCGAGTATGAGCGCCGCCTCTCGGACTGCGTGGTCTTCGACCGCCTCTCCGTGGCCGGCGCCGACGGCGAGCTCCTCGCCGTCACCGCGGTGCTTCCGCAGCGGATCGAATTCGGCGGAGGGCTCGTCACGCTGACCTTCGCGGGCCCGCACGCGCTGAGTGTCGGTGTCGCAGCCGGAACATCCGCCGAACTTCGGCTCGGGGTTCCGGGTGGAAGCACAACGGCGATCGCCCTCGGTGGCGACGCCGCCGCATCCGTTTCGCTCACCGTCGGCGAGGAGCGCGTGGTCACCACGTCTCTCTTCGGTGCGGATGACGCCGACGGTCACGCCGCGCACCTCGGCGCAACCGAGACGATCTGGCGCGACTGGCTCGACCGCTGCCCGCGCGTGCGGCCCGATCTTCAGGCGATGACCGCGTTCTGCTGGTGGGTGCTCGGCGCGAACATCGTCGAACTGCCCGGCCAGGGGAGTGCGCGCGCCGTCGTGCCCTCGAAGATCGGCTACGTCGGTCTCTGGCAGTGGGATGCCTACTTCATCGCCGTCGGCCTCCGCCATGGCGACGCCGAGCTCGCACGCGAGCAGCTCGACCTGGCCTTCCGGTTTCCGACCGAGACCGGCCAGCTGCCCGACGTCGTGCACGACGAGGGTGTGCTCGCGTCGAGCGACGATCTGCCGCCGGCTGACCGCGAGACCCTGCGTGCGCACGGGTCGAACGTTGCCGACCCGAGCATCCCGGTTCCGCTGACCAAGCCGCCGCTGGCCGCCTGGGCGCTCGGCAAGATCCTGGCGAAGTCGACGGATGTCGATGCCGCGGAGCTCGCCTCCTGGGCCGACACCAACTGGCAGACCATCGCTCGCTCGCAGGACTGGTGGTTCGCCGGTTCCGACCTCGACGGCGACGGGATGCCCGAATACGGCCACCCCTACTCGTCGGGTCTCGACGACAGCCCGATCTTCGACGGACCGTTCCCGTTGGCTTCGCCCGACCTCGGCGCCTACCTCGTGCTGCAGGACCGGCTCGTGGCCGCCCGCTTCACCGCTTCCGGCGATGCCCTGCGGGCCGCCGCGTGCACCGCGCGTGCCGACGCGACCCTGGGTTTGCTGCTCGAGATGTGGGACGCCGAGGCCGGCCGCTTCCTCTCCCACGCCGGCGACGAGATTGTGGCCTCGTACACCGCGGTCAGCCTCCTTCCGCTTCTGACCGGGGAGCTGCCGGCCGAGACCGCAGCGACTCTCGTCGCGGCGCTCACCGACCCAGCCCAGTTCGGCACGCCATGGGGCATCCCGACCGTGGCTGTCGGCGACCCCGACTTCTCGACTGAGCGGATGTGGCGTGGCCCCGTCTGGATCAACATCAACGCCTTGATCGTCGACGGGCTCGACGCCTCCGGTTACCCCGACGAGGCACGCCAGTTGGCCGAGCAGACCGTCGCGCTTGTGATTCACGGTGGCGGCCCGAACGAGTACTTCAACCCGGTCACCGGGCAGAAGGCGCGCACGGCGACGACCTCCTTCGGCTGGTCGGCGGCGCTCTACATCGATCTCGCGGTGCGGCTCTCCGCCTAGCGCGCGGTCACGTTCGAAGGCTCGGCCCTTTCGGGGCCGGGCCTTTTCGCGTCCTCCGACATTCTCGTTGATTGAGGAGCGCGCGAGCGTAGCGAGCACGTGTCTCGAAATCTCGTGAGCCGATGCTCAGACGCGACCCAAGTCCGGAGATTCTCTCGCGTGGTCTCGAGATGCGCGCTCCTGCGTCGCGTACTCCTCGACCAACGAGATGGCCGCCGCACGACCCTCGATGCGGGCGTTGACGAATCTCTCGGCATCCGTGTACTGTATACAATATTCTGCGCTCTCGACAAGGAAGTCATCATGAAGATCAGCAAATATCTCGTTCCAGTTACGGCTCTCGCAGCGGTGGCTCTTCTCGCCGGTTGCGCGACGGGCGGCACCGGGGGCGCGGCCGCTCCGGCCCTCGACCCGAGTGCCAAGGTCTCCGGTGAGATCACCGTGTGGTCATGGGATGTCGCGGCGACGGCGCTCAAGCGCCTCAGCTCCGAATACGAAGCAGCCCACCCCGGAACCACCATCAAGGTCGTCGACGTCGGATACGACAACGCGTACGACAAGCTCTCGGTCGGCTTCAAGGCCGGTAGTGGTCTGCCCGATGTCGTGACGATCGAGACCGACCGCGCACCCGGCTACATCACCGAGTTCCCGACCGGCCTGACCGACCTCGGCCCGATCATCGGCGACCAGAAAGCCGACTTCGACCCGTCGAAGTGGTCTGCCGCCTCCGATGAAGCCGGAAAGATCCTCGTCGCTCCGTGGGACTCCGGAACCGTCGGCCTGTTCTACCGCTCCGACTACCTCGCCGAAGCGAACGTCGACCCGGCATCCCTCACCACCTGGGACGACCTGATCACGGCCGGCGAGAAAATCAAGGCCGAGACCGGCCACACTCTCATGTCGATCGACGTGTCGACCGGCGCGACGTTCACCATGATGCTGCAGCAGCAGGGCCAGGGCCTGTTCGACGCGAAGGGTGACATCACTGTCAACTCGCCCGAAGCGGTCAAGGCACTCACCGTTCTCAAAGAGATGAACGACAAGGGGCTGATCAAGAACGTCAAGGGCTGGGACGGCCGCGTCACCGCGACCAAGGACGGCGACTCCGCCGTGCACCCCGAAGCCGTCTGGTGGACCGGAACCCTCACCGGTGAAATGCCCGAGCTGTCGGGCAAGTTCGCCGTCGCCCCGCTGCCCGGCTTCACCGCCGACGGTGTGCGTACCTCGAACAGCGGCGGCTCCGGCCTCGCGGTTCCGGCCCAGGCGAAGAACCCGAACCTCGCCGCATCCTTCGTCGCCTGGACCCTGGCCGACACGGCCAACCAGGTCTCGATGATGAAGAACGAGGGACTGTTCCCGTCGTACCTGCCGGCCCTGCAAGACGACTTCTTCCAGCAGGAAGACCCGTACTTCTCCGGCCAGAAGGTCTACTCGCTGTTCGGCGAAGAGACCGCGAACATCCCGTCGATCAACTACACCAGTGACAACGCCAAGGCGCAGGATATGGTCGCCAACGCGGTCGTCGCATCCGTCATCAACGGGGCAGACCCGAAGAAGACCCTCGACGACGTCGCCAACCAGATCGCCAACGCGACTGGTCGCACGATCGCCGAATAGCATGACCGTCTCGTCCTCTCGGGCGCGCACCCGCGCCGCCCAGGGCGGGCTGACCACACCCCGGACGCTGGGGCGCAAGCTTCAGCGTCCGGGGTTGTACTTCGCCGCCCCCGCCCTCGTTCTGTTCGCACTGTTCTTCGCCTACCCGCTCGGCTCGTCGCTCTACCAGAGCATGACGAAGACCGTCGGCGGCCAGACCGTGTTCGTCGGTCTCGACCAGTACGTCCGCCTGTTCTCCGACCCGTTGATCGGCAAGAGCCTGTTCAACGCGGGCATCCTGCTCGTCATCCAGGTTCCGCTGATGATGTGCCTGGCCGTCGGCCTGGCCTACCTGCTCAATCAGACCTGGCTGAAGTTCAAGGGCGGCTTCCGCGTTCTGCACTTCCTGCCGGCCGTCACCACCCTGGTGGCCTACTCAGTCGTGTTTCGCGTCATGCTCGCGACCGACGGCGGCGCCGTCAACCAGATGATCGGCCTGATCGGCATCGCTCCGGTCGACTGGCTGAACAACGAGGTCTGGGCGCGGGTCGCACTGATCGCCTCAATCACCTGGCGCTGGACCGGCTACAACATGGTCATCATCCTGGCCGGACTCCAGGCCATCCCCGGCGAGCTCTATGAGGCAGCACGAATGGATGGCGCCGGCCGCTGGGCAATCTTCTCGAAGATTGTCGTTCCGCAGCTGCGCCCGGTTCTTCTCTTCACCGGCATCACGTCAACGATTGGCGCCCTGCAGCTGTTCGACGAGAACTTCATTCTCACCGGGGGAGGGCCAAGCGACGCCACCCTCACGCCCGTGCTCTACCTCTATAAGGTCGGCTTCCGTCAGTTCGACTTCGGCTACGCCTCCGCCATCGGCTGGATGATCGTTGCGATCACCGCGGTGATCGCGCTCATCCAGTTCCGTCTCACGAGGGAGAAATCGTGACCCGCGCTACGCCGACGGTCGCCACCAAACTGGGCTCGGCCATCCGTCACGCCCCCGTCTACATCGTTCTGCTGATCGGCTCGATCATCAGCCTCATCCCATTCCTCTGGATGATCATCGCCTCGACGCATCAGACCTCTGACCTGTTCGGCACACCGCTGCCGGTGCTTCCGGGCGGCGAACTGCTCACCAACCTGGCCCGGTTGCAGGAGTCGGTGAACTTCGGCCGCGTGATGGTGAACAGCCTGCTGGTCGCGATCGTCTACACGGCGTTCAGCTCCGTCATCAGTATCATGGCCGGCTACGGGCTCGCGAAATTCAAGTTCCGCGGGCGTGGGATCGCGCTCGGGCTCATCCTCGTCACGATGATGATTCCGATGCAGGTGCTGCTCGTGCCGCTGTTCCAGATGATGGCCAGCCTCGGCTGGATCGACACCTACCAGGCCGTCATCCTGCCATTCGTCGCCAGCGCCTTCGGAATCTTCCTGATGCGGCAGTCGTTCCTCGACTTCCCGGACTCGCTGATCGAGTCATCCCGGATCGATGGCGCGAACGAGTTCCGCACCTTCTACCGGATCGTGCTACCGGTCGCCCGGCCGCAGATCGCCGCGCTGATCATCTACACGTTCATGACGCAGTGGAACGCGTTCATCTGGCCGCTGCTGATGCTGAACACCGAAGAGAACTACACGATTCCGGTGGCGTTGAACACGATGATCGGCCTGTCGCGGGTCGACTACTCCGGTCTGATGCTCGGTTCGCTGCTGGCGACCTTGCCGCTGCTGATCTTGTTCTTGATCTTCCAGCGCCAGTTCATCTCTGGCCTGCTCGGTGGGGCGGTCAAGGGCTAGCGCTGCCCGCCATCTCGCTGGTCGAGCTTGTCGAGACCGGGTGCGTGGGTCGTGAGATCGGCTCGCGTGATCTCGACAGGCTCGATCACCGATCGTTCATCCGAGGCGGATGCCCCTGGTCGAGACCGGGTACGCCATCTTCGGCTTCGAACCATTTCGTTGGTCGAGCTTGTCGAGACCTCGTGACCGGGTCTCGAGATCGGCTCGCGTGATCTCGACAGGCTCGATCACCGGTCGTTCATCCGAGGCGGATGCCGCTGGTCGAGACCGGGTGCGCCATCTTCGGGTTCGAACCATTTCGTTGGTCGAGCTTGTCGAGACCTCGTGACCGGGTCTCGAGATCGGCTCGCGTGATCTCGACAAGCTCGATCACCGGTATGGCTCGATCACCGGTATGGCCCGATCACCGGTGCGGCTCGATCAGCGGCGCGGAGCCAGCGCCGACGTCAACTCCGCGTTGGCGAGAATGCGCTGAACACCGTTCAGCCAGTTCGCCTTGAGGGCGGCCTGTGCTCCGGGAATGTCGCCCTCGACGAGCAGGTTCGCGATCGTGGCGTGCTCTGCCGCGACGCGGGCGATCATCGCCCGGTCCTCGACGAGAAGTGATTCATAGCGGTGGAAGAGCCCGCGCACGCCGCCGATAATCTCAAGCAGTCGTGAATTGGGGCAGGCGCTGAGCATGATGTTGTGCCACTCGTCGTCGCGATGGGCGACCTCGGCGTGCTCGGCGATATCGTCGTTGAACTCAGCGGCGAGGGTCGCGAGCCGGCGCCCGATCTCCTGAATCTTGTCGAGCGGGGAGAGTTCGATTGCGAGACCCTCGAGGGTGGCGATCACCGGCGCGAGTTCTTCGAACTCGCTGGCGCTCAACTCGACGAAGCGAAAGCCCTTGCCGTTCTCGCTCGTGATCTGGCCTTCGCTCTCGAGGCCGATCAGAGCTTCACGCAGCGGGGTGCGGCTCACGCCGAGTTCGGCGGCAAGCTGAACCTCGTTGATGCCTTCGCCGGGTTGGGCATCGCCTGATCGCATGCGTGCGAGCAATTCATCGCGCACCTGTGCGCGAAGTGTCTTACGTTCGATTGCCATGCGCCCTCCCAGGCTCACCAATGAGACGCCCAGTTTATGGGTTGACTCCATACAATATTCGTCATACGGTTGCTGTATACAGAATACAATCTTCACAACGCGGTGTAAATGGTTCGCTCTCACACTGCACGAGAAATCCTGAAAGGGGAGCGGGCATGACCTCGACTCCTGCACGGCCGATCAAGCTTGATGCACTCGCCTATGGCGGCGACTACAACCCTGACCAGTGGTCTGAAGAGACCTGGATCGAGGATGCCCGGCTGATGCAGAAGGCCGGCGTCAACCTGGTCTCTCTCCCGGTGTTCTCCTGGCCGCAGATCGAACGGACGCAGGGCGTCTACGATTTCGGCTGGCTTGACCGCGTGATCGACCTGCTCTGGGAGCACGGTATCAAGGTCGACCTCGCAACGGCGACTGCCACGCCGCCGGCCTGGCTTATTCGCGAGTTCCCCGAGGTGTTGCCCTCCAACATCCACGGCCAGCGTCTCGAGTTCGGTTCGCGTCAGGCGTACTGCCCGAGTTCACCGATCTTCCGTGAGCACGCGCTGCGCCTCACCGAAGCGATGGCCACGCGCTACGGCAACCACCCGGCCCTCGCCCTCTGGCACATCTCCAACGAGTACGGCGACCACGTGCCGCGCTGCTGGTGCGACGAGTCGGCCCGTCACTTCCGCCGCTGGCTCGAGGCTCGCTACGGCAGCATCGACGGCCTGAACGAGGCCTGGGGCACCACCTGCTGGGGCCAGAACTACAACACCTTCGAACACATCGAACCGCCGCGCACCTCGATGGGACCGATCAACCCCTCGCAGAACCTCGACTTCGAGCGATTCTCGAGCGACGCCCTGCTCGAGCTGTTCCAGAGCGAGATCGACGTGCTGCGCCGGGTCACCCCCGACGTTGCAGTCACGACCAACTTCATGAGCCTCTTCAAGGAGCTCGATTACTGGGACTTCGCCGCTGCCGAAGACCTCGTGACGGATGACGCCTATCCCGACCCCGCAGACCCCCAGGCACACGTGCCCGCGGCTCTCAACTACGGCCTGATGCGTTCGCTGAAAGACGGCCAGCCGTGGCTGCTGCTCGAGCAGGCTCCGAGCGCGGTCAGCTGGCGTGACGTGAACGTGCCCAAGGCTCCGGGGCGGATGCGTCTCGACAGCTTCCAGGCCATCGCGCACGGTTCAGACGGAGCCATGTTCTTTCAGTGGCGCCAGGCCAAGTTCGGCCCGGAGAAGTACCACTCCGCCATGCTCGGCCACCGCGGCGAGAAGAGCCGCACCTTCCAGGAGACGGCAGCCCTCGGACACGAGCTCAAGCAGATCGAGGCCGTGCGCGGAACCCGCGTGCGAGCATCCGTCGCCCTCGTCGCCGACTGGGATTCCTGGTGGGGGAGCGCGGCACCCGACTCGCTGCCCTCGCAGCGTCTGAACTGGCTCGAGCAGGCCCGTGCCTGGCACGGCGCCCTGTTCGCCCTCGGCCACACCGTCGACGTCGTGCGCGCCACCGGCTCGTTCGACGGCTATGACGTCGTCGTCGTGCCCAACCTCTACATCGCCACCGACGAGCAGGCTGCAGCCATGACCGCGTTCGTCGAGCGCGGCGGCCAGCTGGTCGTCGGCCCCTTCAGCGGCGTCGTCGACCCGACCGAAAAGGTGCACGAGGGCGGCGCCCCCGGCCCGCTCCGCGCGCTGCTCGGTGTCGAGGTCGATGAGTGGTGGCCCCTCTCCGACGGGCAGACCGGTCAGGTCAGCCTGGGCGGCGAACAGCTCGAAACCCAGATCTGGAGCGAGTGGATCGACGCGGCACCGGATGCCGAGATCGTCGCGTCGTACTCCGCTGGAGTTCTGGCGGGGCGCGCCGCGATCGTGCGCAACGCGGTCGGCGCCGGCTCAGCCTGGTACCTCTCGGCCACGCTCGCACCGGCCGGTCTCGAGCAGGTTCTCGCTCGCGCCCTGGCGGCTGCGGGCCTCGAAAACCGTGTCGCCACTCGCGACCTGGAGGTCGTCACCCGCACCGACGGTGACACCGACTACACGTTCGTGCTGAATCACGGCCACACCGACGCATCCGTCACCGTGCCGGCCGGCGCACACGACCTGATCACCGGTGCCGACGTGACCGGCCGGCTGACGCTGGCCCCGGCCGGCGTCGCGGTGCTCGCGCACCCGGCGAATGTCGCGCACCCGTTGATCGAGCTTGTCGAGATCCCGCACGCCGACCTCGAGACCCGGTCACCGGTCTCGACAGGCTCGACCACCGAATCCACCGAAGAATCCCACCCGACCGAGAAGACAGAGGTCTAGTCAGATGACACAACCATTCGTGCACCCCTACTTGCCGAACTCGGCACCTGACGTCAAAGCAGCGATGCTTGCCGCCGTCGGCGCAGAGTCGATCGAAGAGTTCTATGTGGATGTCCCCACCGACCTTCGCATGACCCGTCCGCTCGATCTGCCGGCCGCGCTCGTGGCCGAACAGGACCTCGTGCGTCACGTCGAAGGCGTTCTGAACAAGAACCGCTCGACCAAAGAGAAGCTGAGCTTCCTCGGGGCCGGAACCTACAACCACTTCGTTCCCGCCGTCGTCGACGAGGTCATCAACCGCAGCGAATTCCTCACCGCCTACGCCGGTGAGCCCTACGAAGACCACGGCCGTTTCCAGGCGCTGTTCACCTACCAGTCGCTCATGGCCGAGCTGCTGAACATGGACGTCGTCAACGTTCCGACCTATGACGGCTACCAGGCCACGGCCACGTCGTTGTCGATGGCCGGCCGCATGAGCGGTCGCCGCGGCGTCATTGTCGCCAGCGACGTGCTGCCCGACAAGCTCTCGCGCGTCAGTGACTTCGTGAGCACCAACCTTGACCTCGCTTTCGTTCCCACCGTGAACGGCACCGCGGATGTCGCGGCAGTCGTCGCGCTCGCCCAGTCGCGTGGCGAAGAGATCGCGGCCATCTGGGTCGAGACCCCCAGCTACACCGGCGCGGTGGAGACCGCCATCCGTCAGCTCGCCGACGCCGCCCACGCAATCGGCGCCATCCTCGTCGTCGGAACCGACCCGGTCGGTTACGGCGTGCTCACCCCGCCCGCCGACCAGGGCGCGGACATCGTCTGCGGCGACATCCAGTCGTTCGGCATCCACCAGTGGTTCGGCGGCGCACACGGTGGCTTCATCGCCGTGCACGACGACCCCAAGTTCATCATGGAGATGCCGTCGCGTCTGTTCGGCCTGGCCTCGACCGATGTCGCCGGCGAGTACGGCTTCGGTGACGTCGCCTACGACCGCACCTCCTTCGCACTGCGCGAAGACGGCAAAGAGTGGGTCGGCACGGCCGCCGCACTCTGGGGTATCGCCGCCGGCGTGTACCTCGCTCTGATGGGACCGCAGGGAATGGCCGACCTCGGCGAAACCCTGCTGGCTCGCACCCGCTACGCCCAGCAGCAGCTCTCCGGCCTGGCCGGCGTTCGGTTGACCGATGACGCGCTGCACCTGCGCGAGTTCGTCGTGGACTTCAGCGGCGCATCCGTCACCGCTCACTCGGTCGTCAGCACGCTGCGCGCCGAGGGCATCGAGCCCGGCGTCGTCGTCGGCGAATACGAGCTGCTCGTCTGCGTGACCGAGGTCACCACCCAGGCCGACATCGACCGCCTGGTCGTCTCCGTCGCCGCCGTTCTGAACACCGCCGCTGCCAACACGTCAGTAAACACGTCAGCAAACACCGAGGAGAAGAGCGCATGAGCCTCCCCATTGCACCGAAGCCAGCCCTGCGTCGCTTCCACCAGGCGAGCTGGGACGAAAAGATCATCTTCGAGTTGACGACGCCCGGCGAGCGCGGCGTTCTCGTCTCGCGCCCCGAGGCCGCCGTCACCGCGGCCGTCGGCGACGTCGTGGCCGACCTGCCCTCCGGCATGCGCCGGACGAAGCAGGCTGCCCTGCCCGAAATGGGCCAGATGCGCGTGCTGCGTCACTACCTGCGCCTGAGCCAGGAGAACCTGAGCGCCGACCTCAACGTCGACGTGGGACAGGGCACCTGCACCATGAAGTACTCGCCCAAGGTCAACGACGCACTGATCCGCACCACCAAGCTCGTCGACATGCACCCGCTGCAGGATGAGGCAGACGCGCAGGGCGTGCTCGGCCTGATCTACGACCTCGAGCGGATGATCGCCGAGATCTCCGGCATGCACAGCGTCTCGCTGCACACCAGTGGCGGCTCGACCGCGATCTGGACCAACATCGCCATGATTCGCGCATTCCACGAGTCGAACGGTGAGGGCGAGCAGCGCAACGAGGTCATCACGACGATCTTCAGCCACCCGTCGAACGCCGCAACGGCCAAGGCTGCCGGCTACAAGGTCATCACCCTCTACCCCGATGCAGAGGGCTACCCCGACGCCGACGCCCTCCGTGCCGTGATCGGCCCGCAGACTGCCGCGATCATGATCACCAACCCGGAAGACACCGGTATCTTCAACCCGCGTGTCAAGGAATGGGTCGACCTGGCTCACTCCGTCGGCGCCCTCGCCTCGTACGACCAGGCGAACGCCAACGGCATCCTCGGCATCACCCGTGCCCGTGACGCCGGCTTCGACGTCTGCCACTTCAACCTGCACAAGACGTTCTCGACCCCGCACGCCTGTGGCGGACCCGGCGCCGGCGCCAACGCCGTCTCCGAGGCCCTCGCACCGTTCCTGCCGGGCCCGATCGTCGAGAAGGTGGGCGACCGCTACACCCTCAACGCCGACCGCCCGCAGTCCATCGGCAAGGTTGCGCCGTTCTACGGCGTCATCCCGAACCTGGTGCGCGCGTACTCGTGGATCATGGCCCTCGGCGCAGAAGGCCTCCGCGCCGTCGCCGAGATCGCCGTGCTGAACAACAACTACCTGATGAAGCGCATCCTCGAGATCCCCGGCGCATCGGCCCCGTACGCAACGGGCCGTCGCCGCATCGAACAGGTGCGTTACTCGTGGGAGGAACTGTTCGAAGAGACCGGCATCAGCTCGGAAGAGATCGGTGTGCGCGCCAGCGACTTCGGCATGCACTACTGGACCAGCCACCACCCCTACGTGGTGCCGCAGCCGTTCACCCTCGAGCCGACCGAGTCGTACACGATGGCCGAACTCGACGAGTATGCCGGCGTGCTGGCCGAGGTTGCCCGTGAGGCCCGTGAGACGCCGGAGGTCGTGCGCACCGCGCCGCACAACCAGACGGTTCACCACACGCACCACGATGACCTCGACGATCCCGAGCGTTGGGCGATCACCTGGCGCATGTACCAGCGCAAGTACTTCAGCTAGACAGCACGGTGATCGAGCCTGTCGAGATCACGTGACCGGTTCTCGAGACTGGGTCACCGGGTCTCGACAAGCTCGACCAACGATCTACAACCAGAAGCCGGAGCCTCACGCATGATTCGCACCATCGGCCTGCTCATCAACCCCGTCGCCGGGGTGGGTGGGCCGGCCGGCCTCAAGGGGAGCGACGGGCCAGAGGTTCAGGCCACGGCGCTCGCCCGGGGCGCGCACGCGCGCTCGGGTGAGCGTGCCGTCGCCGCGCTCACCGTGATCGCCGCCGCGCACCCGCAGGCCGAGATCATCACGGCCGACGGCGCGATGGGCGCGGATGCCGTGCGTCAAGCCGGGCTGTCGGCTCGTGTCGTCTACCAGGCCGACGTACCCTCGACCGGGGCCGACACCACCGCTGCGGCGCTGGCGATCGAGGAGGCGGGCGCCGACCTGATCCTCTTCGTCGGCGGCGACGGAACGGCGCGCGACGTCGCATCCGCTCTGCGCCCGTGGCAGCCGATGCTCGGTGTGCCCGCCGGGGTGAAGATGTACTCCGGCTGCTTCGCCGTCAGCCCGACGGCGGCCGGCGCGCTGGCCACCCACTGGCTCGGCGACGAGAAGGTTCCGCTCACCGAGCGGGAGGTGCTCGACGTCGACGAGGAGCAGATTCGGCACGGACGGGTCGACCCGAAACTGTTCGCCCTCGTGCAGGTTCCGTTCATTGTCGGGCGCACCCAATCGCGCAAGTCCGCGACCCCGGTCACCGAGGCCGCGGCCGTGCAGGCGGCGGCACGCGGTGTGATCGCGGCCATGAATGACACCACCCTCTATCTGCTCGGCCCCGGCGGAACCACCCGCGAGGTCGCCCGCCAGCTCGGCACCCCGAAGACGCCCCTCGGCGTCGATGTGGTGCGGGTCGACGCGGCGAAGAAGGGCGAGCTCGTGCTCGCCGACGCCTCCGAGCAGCAGCTGCTCGACCTGATCGCCTCGCTCGCGGCCGGTCCGTCGTCGGACCCCGCTCATTCGGCGGCTGATTCCTCCGATGATTCCTCGCGCGTGCGCTCAAATCGTCGCGTGCCCACCGCCGGAGGCGACGATTTGGGCGCACGCGCGGCCACGGCTGGCGTCACGGATGGCGTCGCCCACGCACAAGCCGTCGTCACCGTGATCGGCGGGCAAGGGTTTCTGCTCGGGCGCGGCAACCAGCAGATCTCTGCCGCAGTTGTCGCGGCGCTCGGCAACGACCCACTGCTCGTCGTCGCCACCGAACAGAAGCTCGCCCTGCTGCTCGGGCAGCCTCTCCTCGTCGACACGGGCGATCCCGTGGTCGATCGCACGGTGGCGGGCTACATTCGCGTGATCACGGGTGTCGGCAGCACCGGCGTCTACCCTGTCACTGCGCCCGAAGCGACGGCGTCAGCAGAATTATCAGTTTCAACCCCATAAGTTTCAGCACCACGAGTTTCACTCACCGAAGATGAAGGAGCGCAGTCATGCGTCTAGAAAACAAGAACGCAATCGTCACCGGCGGCGCCGGCGGAATCGGCCGCGCCACGGCGCTGGCCTTCGCTGCTGAAGGTGCCAAGGTCGCCGTCGTCGACCTGCGCGCGGATGCCGCTGAAGCAGTCGTCGAAGAGATCCGCGCGGCCGGCGGCACCGCCGTTGCCATTGCAGCCGACGTCTCGAACGAAGACGACATCCAGCGCATCATCGCCACCACGGTCGAGGAGTTCGGCGGCGTCAACGTCGTCTTCAACAACGCCGGCATCATCCGTCGCACCACGGCCGTCGAGACCACGGCCGAGGAGTGGGACCGCGTCTTCGGCGTCAACGTCAAGTCGATCTTCCTGATGAGCAAGCACGTCGTGCCGATCATGGCCGCAAACGGTGGCGGCTCGATCGTCAACACCGGTTCCGGCTGGGGCCTCAAGGGTGGCGGCCAGGCCATCTCCTACTGCGCCTCGAAGGGTGCCGTCGTCAACATGACCCGCGCGCTGGCGATCGACCACGGCCCGCAGGGCATCCGCGTCAACTCGGTCAACCCGGGCGACGTGAACACCGGCATGCTGCTCGAAGAGGCACGTCAGCTCTCGCAGGACGCCAACGCGTTCCTCGCCGAGTCGGCCGACCGTCCGCTCGGCCGCATGGGCCAGCCGAGTGAAATCGCAGCGGCCGTCGTCTGGCTCGCCAGCGACGACTCGTCCTACGTCACGGGTTCCGCACTCGTCGTCGACGGTGGCGGCATCGCCTAAGCGATCGTCGCATCCGCCTCACCACGTTGCAGCAACGACCCTCTGCCTCGGCCTCGTGCCGGGCAGGGGGTCGTTGCGTATGCTCTGCGCGCCGAATCGAGTGGCTAACTCCGGCAATCCGGCATTGTGCGGAGGAGCCGGCGCGTCTTTACGGGCCCAGTCACCTCTCGCGCGCTCGATTACCGGAGTTAGCCACCGACCGGGCGCTCGCGGCTTCGCGCTCAGGTCGCTACTGCCCTGGCCTGTCACTGCCGAAACGTCCCAGGCCTCCACTACTCTGACTGCGTGAAGGAATTTCGGGGGCTGTCGGGCGTCAGACGGGTGATCGTCATTCTGATGAGCACCATCGTCGGGGTGCTGGTCGTGAACACCGTCATGGTGTTGGTCATGGGCGAGGTCGCCCGCTGGCCGATAGCGATCGCCGGTGTGTTCTGCGCGGCGGCGCTTGAAGCCTGCCGCATCCGGCTCGGGCAGGTGCCGCATCGCAGCATGATGATCAGCCTTCCGGTGCTCGCCCTTCCCGCACTCGTGCCAGAGCTTCCGCCCCTTGCGGCAGTCGGGGTCGTCGTTCTTGGAACGTTCCTCGTGGTGAACATTCACCGGGCTCGCCGGCTCGTCGCCCTGTACAGTGCGGCGCTGGCCGGCGCCGGCGGCGTGGTCGTGCTCGTGCTTGCCGCACTGCTTTCCGCAACCGGCTTCGCATCCAACGGTTCACTGGCCATCGCCTGTGGCCTGTACGTGATCTTCGCGATGGTGGCCGAAACTCTGCGCGTGCGTCATTTTTCGCACCCGGGCCCCGCCTCGCGCCGACTCAACCTCTCCCCGCTTCGCATCACGGTGACGATTGTGGCGGCGGTCGCCATCGCCCTGCTCGCCGGTCGCTGGAGTGAGTTCGGCCTCCCGCTGATGAGCGCGGGAACCGGAGAGCTGAACACGCTGATTGTGCTCCTGCTGCTCGTGGTGGTCGCCACCGCCGTCAGCGTCAGCTCACTCAATCTGTCGATGCATCGTCGCTTGGTCGGTTTGATCGCGGGAACACGGGCGCTGTCGACCAGCGAGGATTTCACGAAGGTCACGGCGGAGGTCCGCGGCTCGCGGGCAGTGAGCGACGCGGATGCCGCGGCGGGGGTGGCCCAGCTGCTCTGCGCAGCGGTGAATGACACCATCGGCGCCGAATCAGTGGTGGTGCGCGCCGAAGCGCCGCGGAACGGGGAGATCGGCGCACTTGTCGCACTGCACCGCGGCCACACCGAGTATGTCGTGGCACAGCGTGACGGCCGCGACAGCGCATTCACCACCGACGACCGCAGTGCCCTCGTCGCGCTCGCCCATACCGCCAGTGCGGTGATGACGTCCCGGTTCAACATCGGCGGTCTGACGGTGCGGGCGAACTCCGACCCGCTCACCGGGTTGCCGAACTACGGCGCATTCCACGATGCGCTGATGAATATCAACGACCATCGCGAGTACTCCGAGGCGCTGGCCGTGCTCTTTATCGACCTCGATGACTTCAAAACAATCAACGACCGGCACGGCCACTCGGCCGGTGACGAGATGCTGCGCGCCATCGGGCAGCGTCTCGGCGACGCAGTACGGCCGCAAGACTTCGTCGCGCGCGTCGGCGGCGACGAATTCGTGGTCATCCTGACTCACCTCTCGTCGATTCAAGAGGCTAAAACCATCGCGGAGCGCATCTCGGCGGCCACCAGCAAACCGGTCAGTATCGGCGTGCACACCTTCACCCCGGTGCTCAGCATTGGGTTGGCCTACTCCGCACACCGCGAGAGCGACATCGACGATCTCGTGCACGACGCCGACCAGGGCATGCTCATCACCAAGAAGGCTCGCCGGGCAGTGGGGCCGGGCAAAAAGAGCAGCATCTATGTTTCGAGTCACCGCTCGGCGCACCTCAACGATGTCGTCGTGCGTGCCATCGACGAGGATCGCCTCGATCTCGCATTCCAACCGATCGTCAGCCTGATCAACAACCAGATCTGGGCATTCGAGGCACTCGTGCGCTTCGCGGATCCCGAGGTCGGAACAGTGGCGCCGTCCACCCTCATCGAGGCGGCGAAAGCGCTCGGACGGATGGACGCCCTCACTCGCCAGGTCGCGACCAAGGCGATGACCGCAGCCGCCGATTTTCGAAGCGTCGAACCGAAAATCGTCTGCATGGCCATCAACATCGAGGCATCGCAGTTGCTGCCCGAACGGATGGGCGACTTCTTGGTCAACCTCGCCGCCCAGTACCCCGGAATCTCCCTCTGCCTCGAACTCAACGAGCGCTCGGTCGCCCGGGTCTCGCTTGAGGTGCGTGCCGAAGCCGAGCGACTGCGCGACCTCGGCATCCTGATCGCCCTTGACGACTACGGTTCCCAGGACTCGTCCGTCGACGCACTCGTGCGGATGCCGATGGATATTCTGAAAATCGACCGCAGCCTGGTCGACGACCTCGACGACATCCGCCAACGTGAAGTTCTGATGGCCCTGCAGAGCTTCGGCGACAATCTCGAGTACTCGATGATCGTCGAGGGCGTCGAGAACCAAGCGATGGCCGATCACCTGGGCGTCATTGGTGTGCGCAGCGCGCAGGGGTATCACTACGGGGTGCCGGAAAGTTCGGGCCACACCATCTCGCGACTCGAACTGTTCGGTGCGGCGGCCATCGCCCCTCGTGCGCTCGGAGCAGTTCAGAGCGTCTAATCGGTCTGTGCAGACGGGGGATGAGCGAACCGTTGCTAGGCTCAACGAATGGGGGAAACGGAGCGCCGCACTGTGCCGAACTCCGTCGCGTCGAAACCATCGACCTCACGGCCCGCAGCGTCGAAATCCGCCGCATCCAAAGCCGCGGCGTCGAACCCCGAGGTCTCGCTTCTCGGCCGCTCCGCGCTCGTCTCCCAGCTGCTCCTCGCGGCGTCGACGCTCCTGCTCGTTGCCATCTCCGCCGTCGTGATGCCGGAGATGCTGAGCGGCCCGCTGTTCTTCACCGCGACGGTTCTCGTCTTCGTGACCACTGCGCTGGCCGCGGCCGTGCCCTGGGGCCGGCTTCCCACCGCGGCGATCACCGTGCTCCCGGTRCTCGACATCATCGCGATCGTCATCATGCGCGAGGCCGAACCGTTGCTCGGGGCCACCTTCCTGTTGATTTTTCCGATCATCTGGCTCTCGAGCCATTTCGGGATTCGTGGGGCGATCGGCGGGGTGGTCCTCTCCTCGGTTCTGGTCTGGGGGTCGGCGTTGGTGCGGGCCGTGCCGATGAGCGAGGCGGAGGTCCCGCGCCTGGCGATCGTGCCGATCGTGCTCTCCTTTGTGGCGGTGACCATCTACGGCACGACCCGGCGTGCCGCGGCCCAGCGCGTTCTGCTCACCCAGCAGGCCGGCCTGTTCGAGGTCGCGTTGCGCGGCTCCCGTCGCCAGGAACACACCCTGGACGAGATCTTGAACGCCGTCGATTTCGGTGTGGTCAGTTTCGACCGCACCGGGCATGCGCACCTGGTCAACCGCGCCCAGCGTGAGATTCTCGAACGGTTCGAAGGGCGCAGCGACCTCGCCGTGCCGAGTGTCGTCTATCGCGAGGATCGTGTGACGGCGTATGACGACGACGACCGGCCGTATCGCCGTGCGCTCCGGGGCGAGACGATCGATCGTGTCACCGTCTGGATGGGGCATCCGGGTGGCGACCGGGCGGCCTTCCTCGTCTCGACGCGCCCACTGCGCGATCTGGCCGGCGACTTCGATGGCAGCGTGCTCGTGCTGCGCGACGTGACCGCTGAGATGCGCGCCATCCAGGCCCGCGACGACTTGGTTGCATCCGTCTCCCACGAGCTGCGCACTCCGCTGACCTCGGTGCTTGGCTATCTGGAGCTCGCTCTGGACGACGAGCGTCTTGAGCCGTCGACCCGGCACATGCTCACCGTCGCGGAGAAGAACGCCGAGCGGCTGCTCTCTCTCGTCGCAGATCTGCTCACCGCGGCCAGTGATTCACAGAACCTGCTGCTGCTCGCGCTTGAGCGGTGCGAACTGTCGCAGATCGTCGCCGACGCCGTCGAAGCGATCCGTCCGCTGGCGGAGGAACGCGCCATCGTCATCTCGCAGTCTGACGGGGAGCCGGTCTGGATTCAAGCGGATGCGTTCCGCCTGCGTCAGGTTGTCGACAATCTGCTCTCGAACGCGGTGAAGTACAACGTGCGATCGGGCACGGTCGAGGTCGCGGTGAGCGCCGACGAGTCGGTGGCTGAGCTGCGCGTCACCGACACGGGTCTGGGCATGAGCGCGGCCGAGCAGACGCGCCTCTTCGAACGTTTTTATCGTGCCGATTCGGTGCGCGGCTCCGCCGTACACGGAACCGGCCTCGGTCTGAGCCTCAGCCGTGACATCATGCGTCAACACGGCGGCGAGCTGCAACTTCGCTCGGAGCCGGGGGTCGGCACGACGGCGGTGGCGACGGTGCCTCTGGCGTCGAATGCCGCTCACGACCAGGCGCGAGCGACGGTGGAACACGCATGATGATGCCGATGGATTCCTCAACACATTCCCGGAGTTTCGATGCCACTTGACTCGCTGACCCTCCTCGCGGTCAGCGGGGTCATCGCCGTTTTGTGCGGTATGTCCTTCGTGCTGAATACCGCCTTTGGTCGTAATGACGCCACCGGACGAATGTGGAGCGTCGGATTCATCGCCGCCATTCTCGGCGGGATCAGCCTCACCATCTATGCGATGAGCCCCTCGACCTGGTTCGCCCTGATCGTCGGCAACGGCGCACTTCCGCTCGCCCTGGGCGCCATGTGGTCTGGCGCACGCTTGTACAACGGAAAAACCTCCCGCTTCGTCGTTGTGGGCATTGTCGCGGCGTTCGTCGCCGGCGCGGTGATCGTGCGGGGTCCGGATGCCGGTGGCTGGGCCGGTGCCGTCGAGTTCAATCTCGGCGTCGCAGCGCTCGCCCTCTGCGCGGCGGTGGAGATGTTCAGCCGTCGTCTGAAACGCAATGTCAACGCCCGGATCGCATCGGTGGTCTTTTGGCTGGTCGGTTGCTTCTATGCCGCCCGGTCGGTCGCGCTGGTGGTCGACGGCCACGACGGCACGTTCTTCACCACGGTGTTCGGAACCTCCACCGTCACTTTCGTCAACACGCTGTTGCTGGTGACCCTGTCGATCGCCCTGTCGACCTTGAGGGCCGAGCGTGCCGCGGGAGCGGTCGGAGACTTCACCACCGGCATCCACTCTGCGGCAGGAGTGCTGTCGGCAGCAGCATTCGCCCAAGCCGCCGTCGATCATCTCGATCGTGCCGAGTATGCCCCAGGAGGGGCCGTGCCGCTCGCCCTGATCGCTGCGGATATCGACAACCTCCCCGAATTCAACATCGCGTTCGGTCGCGCAGCCGGCGACCAGGCCATCGCTCGATTTGCCTCGACGTTGCGGCGCACCGCTCCGGTGATGTCGGTCGTCGGGCACCCGGCGGCCGGACGTTTCCTGATCCTGGCCGAGGCGGCCAACCACACCGAAGCACGGGCACTCGCCGCCCGGCTGCAGAGCTCACTCGTCGACACTCCGCTCGAGCACGACGGTCAGATTCGGTTTACCGCCAGTTTCAGCGTTGCGCTCACGGGCGACTACAGCCACGATCTCGGCACGCTCACGACCGCCGTCACCGACACCCTCGAGGCAGTGAAAACTGCGGGCGGAAACGACATCGTGGTTGCGACCAACGTGCACTGACCTCGTCACGACCGAGTTCGCGACAATCCTGCGCTAAAACTGCAGAAAGCCTGGGGCACCCGTGTGTCTTCGCTCGCGGAACCCTGCACTTCACACGTCAGTCTGTTGATGAGACGGGGCACCGATGCCGACAGTCTCGACAACTCGCAGACATCAGCACAAGGGGTCCCAGTGAAGACATCAACTCGCACATTCGGAGTCAAGGCTCGCGCCATCCTCGCCGGAAGCCTCGTGCTCGGCGTCGGAGCAGCAGTCACGCTCGCATCGTGGAACGACTCGGAGTTTGCCTTCGGTGCGTTCACCGGTGGAAAGTTCAACGTCCAGAGCAGCGCCAATGGAACCACATGGACCGACGCCACGTCGTCGAGCCCCGCGGCCCTGACTTTCAAGGTCGGCCCTGGCACCCTCTCGCCGAACACCACGGTGTACGCTCCGTTCGCCGTGAAGCTGGCGACCGGCACCACGAACGTGTCCGATGTGACGATCAAGTCCACCTCGGCCGCTCCCGTCGCCCCGGGCGTTGACGCCAGCAGCCACCTGACCTACAAGATCCTGAAGACCGCGGCCTGGGGCTGCGATGCCGCTACGACCGGCACCACCGTTGCAGCGGCGAACACCGCCGTCAGTGCGAGCACTCTCGCCAACGCTTTCTCGCTCAACGACGCCGCCACCACGGCCTACCTGTGCGTCGCCGTGACCGCAGACAGCACCTTGGCGCAGAGCAGCACAAGCACCGTCACGTGGGAGTTCGCCGGCGTCTCCAACGCAGCACTCGCCACCCCTGCGCTCTAATCAACCGGCACTCCAACCAGAAAGCACTGCCGTCATGTCTCGTCATTCACACCCCCGAGTTCGCGAAAGTAGCCGATTCACCCGGCTCCGCGCGATCCTGGCGGGCGCGCTGGTTCTCGGAGTGGGCGCCAGCGTCACTCTGGCCTCGTGGAACGACAGCGAGACGGCGACAGCGTCGCTCACGGCCGGGCGCTTCGACGTCGTTGGCAGCATCGACGGCGGAGCGTTCGGCCATCACGCGGCAACTAGTGCCGCAGCACTCAATTTTCCGGTTCCGCTGTCGGGGATGGCCCCCGGAACGACGACCTACGCCCTGTTTTCAGTGAAGACCGCGAACCCGAGCGTGGCCGGAACTGTGGCAGTGGCCGCGGCGTCGACGAACACCACCAGCGGAACCGGACTCGGCGCCTACCTCACGTACGGCGTGAAGACCATCGCCAGTGGCGCAACCGGCGCCTGCACCGCAGCCTCGTTTGCCGCCGGAACCACCGTCGTTGCGCCGGGTTCGGCGCTGACCGCGAGCCAGGCCGCTGGCGTCACCCTTCCGGTCAGTGCCAATGGCGCCGACCAGATCAACTACTGCCTCGCCGTGACGATGCCGAACAGCGTCGACAATGCGGCGCAGGGCAAGACGTCGGCGCCGAGTTGGAGCTTCAGCGCCGTGTCGAGCTAATCGGCCGGCATCACGCACGACGCAGCATCCGCACCATTGCCACCTGAGACGCACCACCGCCACACCGACAGAAGGGGAGACACGATGACCGCCACCCGTACCCGGCGCATTCGCCACAGCCTGGCCGAAATCGGTTTGAACCTCGCTGCCCTCGGCGGTCTGGTGGCGCTCACGCTGGTCGCCCTCGCATTCTTCTTCAACATCTCGCTGATCATGTTCAAGACCGGTTCGATGAGCCCCACCATCCCGACCGGCTCTCTGTCGCTCGTGCGGGAGATCTCGGCTTCTGAGATCAAGGTCGGCGACGTGGTCACCGTCGATCGCGAGGGCAAGCTGCCGGTCACCCACCGCGTCACCACCGAGACACCGGTCGCTGCCGACGGCACGCGCTCGATCACCCTCAAGGGCGACGCGAACGAGCTGGAAGATCCGGCGCCGTACACCGTCTCGACGGTGCGCATCGTGCTCTGGTCGGCTCCGGGCCTCGCCAGCGTCGTTGTTTGGCTCAGCAACCCGCTCGTGCTCGGTTCGATCACGCTCGGCGCAACGGCTCTCGTGGTCTGGGCATTCTGGCCGCGTCGGGTTGAGGACGATGCGAATGAGGAGGTCGGGAGTACTACCGGTGCCGTCGGTCCGGTCGCCCCAGCCCTCGTTTCGACCACCACCTCGACCACCGTTTCGACCACCGGCTCATTGGGCTCTCCGCGGCACCGAAGCCACCGCCATTCGAAGGTGGCTGTCTGATGCGCCTCCTCATCGGTGCAACTCTGACGGCCCTCGCCATCGTGCTCGGGGCCGCCGTTGTTCCCGTCACCCCCACTCTCGCGTCGTTCACCGACTCCGAGACAGCCGTGGCCAGCCCGTCGATCACGGCCGGCACGCTCGGCTCCGCCACGATTTCCGGTTGCTCGGTCGATGGATCCCAGCTCGCACTGGCCTGGACGACAGCGCCGGGAACCATCGCCGGTGATGGCTACCTCGTCAGGTTCGTCGGAGTGCTGGCCGGCGGGGTCGTTGACTTCCCCGTCGCCTCCGGGGCTCAGTCGACACGGATCTCGGTCAACAGCGGCCAGTTTCAAAACAACACTGACTATCGCGTCAGTGTGCTGACGCAGCTGTCCTCCGCACCCGGCTGGACCTCCGCCGAAGGCACCACCGTCATGTTTCGCAAGGGCTCGAACGGCGCCGGCAACCCGAACACATGCAGATGACAGCTGAACGAAATTCGACCTGGCCGGCGTCGGACTATCTCGACGGCAGCGTGCTGCGCGCACTTCTCGACGATCTCGGYGGCGACATCTTCAGCCTGACCGGTTTCATCACTGATTTCGTCAGCCTCTGGGATACCCGAGCCCAGAGGTTGACGGATGCGCTCGCCGCCCAGTCGGTCGACGCGGCGCATGTCGTCTTGCTCAGCATCCGTTCGTCGGCTCACATGATCGGCGCGGTCGCGCTCGAGGCCTCGACGACGACAATGCTCGATGCGCTTCATCACTCGGGCATTGCTGCGTGTGCGGGGTCGATCGGCTCGCTCATGGCCGACGGCCAGGGCAGCTGCCGGGCGCTCGTCGCGGTGCTCGCCGTCAACCCCGCCTGACGCGCACGCATGGTCGTCACCGCGCGCGTTGAAAACCGCGGCGCGCGATGAATTCAACCCGCGAGGTGGTTTTCAACCCGCGCGGCGCTCAGACGATAGCCAACCCCACGCACCGTTTCGATGAAGCGCGGTGACTGAGCACTGTCGCCGAGCTTTCGTCGCAGATTCGTCAGGTGCACCTCGACGGCACGCTTGTCGGTTTCGCTCACAAAGTCGCTGGTCAGGTAAGCGTCGCCACGCAGCAGCAGCGCGAGCTCTTGTTTGTTGCGCACGCGTCGGCCCGAATCGAGCAGAGCCGCGAGAAGCTCGAACTCGCTGCGGGTCAGATCGACCTCGATATCGTCAAGCGTGACGATGCGGCTTGAGAAGTTGAGCTGAAGCCCGTTGTGTCGCAACCATTCGGCATCCAGGTAGTCGGACGGGGTGGTCACGGATGCCCTGCCCGGCTCGGTTGCACCACCGAGGTCGACGGGGGTGCCGGCTTCGCTCACCGTTGTGGCCACGGCGACGGGGGCGACCGATGCGGTGGGTGTGGTGCCTTCCGGCGCGACCGTTCCGTGCGTACGCGGGCGCCGCAGCATCGCCTCGATCCGGGCCCGCAGCTCGCGAGGCCGAAACGGCTTTGTCACGTAGTCGTCGGCGCCGGAATCGAGCCCTTGCAGCAGATCGATCTCTTCGTTGCGAGCGGTGAGCATCACCAGATAGGTCGAGCTGAACGCCCGGATTCGTTTGGCGACCTCGAAGCCGTCGATTCCCGGCATGCTCACGTCGAGCGTGGTGACGAGGGGGCCGTGCTCACGCACGGCGGCGATGCCGTCGAGTCCGTTTGACGTCGCAACGACCTCGAACCCGGCCTGTTCGAGCACGGTCTCGAGCAGATGACGGATGTCGGTGTCATCTTCGATAATTACTGCAACACGTCGTTCCGCCATGGTGTCCATCGGCCTCATCGTACCAACGCGCGGGCGGCGCGCCTGGCGGTCCTGGCGTTGTCGGGCCGTGTCGCCGGGCGGCGCCATCCGTTACCCTGGCGGAATGAGCCTGCCACCTGTGCCCCCGGAGGTTGAGGAATACTTCGCCGCGCTCGACGAGAAACGCCGCGAGGTGATACTCCCGGTCTTCACCGTGGTGCGTGAATCGATGCCGGACGGCTACGAGTTGATGATGGGCTGGGGAATGCCGGGCTGGGTGATCCCGCTGTCGACCTACCCCGACACCTATAACAAGCAGCCGCTTGCCTATGCCGGCATCGCCGCTCAGAAACAGTACAACTCGCTCTACCTGACCGGGCTCTATAGCAATCCAGAACTGGATGCGGCGTTCCGCGCAGAGTGGGCGGCGACCGGGCGCACGCTGAACATGGGAAAGAGCTGCCTGCGATTCAAGAAACTCGAAGACGTTGACCTGGACATCATCGCGCGAGCCATCGCGGCAATTCCGGTCGAGCGCTTTCTCGCCACATACGAGCGAATCAAACCGCGCAGCTGACTCGCGCCGCCCAGCTGCACAGCTGACTGACAGCCCCGACCCCCGTCGGGAGGACGGAGCCCCGGTTTCGCCAGGTTAGACTCGAAGGTGTGAATTCTGAGGCTCCCATCGACGTCGTACTCATTGGTGGCGGGATCATGAGTGCAACTCTCGGCACTTTGATCAAGCAGCTACAACCCGACTGGAGCATCCAGGTCTATGAGCGTCTCGGCGACGTCGCCGAAGAGAGCTCGAATCCCTGGAACAACGCCGGCACCGGTCACGCCGCACTCTGCGAGCTCAACTACATGCCCGCGGCGGCCGACGGATCCGTCACCGCCGACAAGGCGGTGAGCATCAACGAGCAGTTCCAGATCAGCCGTCAGCTCTGGGCCCACCTCGTCACAACTGGCGTGCTGCCCGAGCCCGAGAAATTCATCAACCCGACCCCGCACATGACATTCGTGCACGGCAAGGCCAACGTCGCTTACCTCAAGAAGCGTTTCGAGGTGCTGAAAGACCAGCCCCTGTTCGCTGGTATGGAGTACAGCGATGACCCCGCCGTGATCGGCGAGTGGACCCCGCTGCTCACCAAGAAGCGCAACCCGCGTCAGAAGATCGCCGCGACCCGCAGTGACATGGGCACCGACGTCGATTTCGGCGCCCTCACCAAGTTTTACCTCGACGACCTGGTCAAGCAGGGTGCCGGCGTGCACCGGAACACCCAGGTCACCAACCTGACCAAGCGTGAGGATGGCACCTGGAACGTTAAATTGCTGCGTTTGGTCGGCCAGACCCGCAGCGAGGTCAACGCCCGATTCGTGTTCGTCGGTGCCGGCGGCGGCGCCCTCGCCCTGCTGCAGCACAGCGGGATTCCCGAGGCCAAGGGCTTCGGTGGGTTCCCGATCAGCGGCCAGTTCCTGAAGACCAGCAACCCGAAGATCGTCGCCCAGCACCAGGCCAAGGTCTACGGCAAGGCAGCGGTCGGTGCTCCGCCGATGTCGGTTCCGCACCTCGACACCCGCGTCGTCGACGGTGAGACGTCGCTCCTGTTCGGCCCGTACGCCGGCTTTACACCCAAGTTCTTGAAGAGCAGCACCTGGTTCGATCTGCCGTTCTCGATTCGCGCGCACAACATCGTGCCGATGCTCGCCGTGGGCATGAGCAACTTCGACCTGGTCAAGTACCTGGTCGGTGAATTGCTCGCCTCGCGCACCAAGAAGATGAAGGCGCTGCAGGAGTTCATGCCGACCGCGAAGTCGGAAGACTGGGAGCTCATCACTGCCGGCCAGCGCGTGCAGGTCATGAAGAAAGACGAGAAGAAGGGTGGCGTCTTGCAGTTCGGCACCGAGGTCATCACCTCGGCCGACGGCAGCATCGCCGGCCTACTCGGCGCATCGCCCGGAGCCTCGACCGCAGCCCCGATCATGGTCGACCTGCTTGCGCGTTGCTTCCCCCGGGAGTACGTCGCGTGGGAATCGAAGCTCCGCACGATGATTCCGAGCCTCGGCACCAAGCTCTCCGACAACCCCGAGGCCGCCGCCACGTCACTGGCCGCGACCGCGAAGGCCCTGCACCTTCCCGCCTAAGGCTGCCGCAGCATCCTGAATCACTCGTCGTGACGACGAGGCGTCCGGCGCGCCCATTGCTTAAGTATCGAACATGTGTTCGAATTGGTCTATGCGGTGGAGCGGACAAGAATTACAGACGGAACAGACGGGAACCCTGCCGGGGCTTGCCCGCCTGAACAATCTCGTTCGGAGCGTCACGACTCCCGAATTCGCGGGGATCACCTTCCATGAAGTGCTGGCGAAGTCGGCGCTCAATCGTGTTCCCGGCCAGAGCGCGATGCCGTTCGACTGGACGATCAACCCGTATCGCGGATGCAGCCACGCCTGCACGTATTGCTTCGCCCGCCCCACGCACACCTATCTCGACCTCGACGCCGGCAAGGATTTCGACAGCGAGATCATTGTCAAGGTCAACGTGGCCGAGGTGCTGCACAAGGAATTGGCCAAGCCGATGTGGGCGCGGGAGACCGTTGCCCTCGGTTCCAACACCGACCCATACCAGCGGGCGGAGGGACGGTACCGGCTGATGCCGGGCATCATTGCCGAGCTCGCCTCGAGCGGGACCCCGCTCTCGATCCTCACCAAAGGCACCCTGCTGCGCCGCGATCTCGCGCTTCTCGCCGAAGCGTCCGAACATGTCCCGGTCGACATCGCCCTCTCGATAGCGATCTATGACGATGAGTTGCAGCAGGCCGTTGAGCCGGGCACCCCGTCGACGGCGGCACGTCTGGCGACGGTGACTGCGGTGCGTGAGCACGGTCTCGACTGTGCTGTCTTCCTCATGCCGATCCTTCCCTTCTTGACCGACACCACTGCGCATCTCGATGAGGCTCTCCGACGAGCACGAGCCGCCGGCGCGACGAGTGTGCTCTACACCGCCTTGCATCTGCGGCCGGGAGTGAAGGAGTGGTACCTGGGTTGGCTGGCTCGCGACTATCCCGAGTTGCTTCCGCGCTACCGCGAGCTCTACCGAGGCGCCTACGCGCCGAAGGAGTACCGGAGTTGGTTGGCGGCGCGCATCAAGCCGCTCATCCGGGCGCACGGGCTGGAGCGGGTGCAGCACGGGCCGGGGGCTTCGACTGGGCGCGAGAGCGCGCTCGGGCGATTGCATCACGCAGACGGTGAACGGCCACCGCGTTCGCTCATCGCAGAGGAGCTTCCGCCGGAACTTGCCCCCACCTTGTTTTGACCCCGATCGGGCAGGGTGGGTTGGTACGCTCAGTACTTACCAGCGATCACACACCGAGAACGGATCCGCCCAGTCATGGCCAAGTTGTACTTTCGTTATGGGGCCATGAACAGTGGCAAGAGCACCTCGATGCTGCAGGCCGCCTACAACTACGAGGAACGCGGGCACCAGGTGCTGCTCGCGAAGCCGGCCATCGACACCCGCGGTGACATCGGAATCCTGTCCCGGCTCGGCGTGACCCGCGCCGTCGACTTCTTGATCGCGCCCGAAACGGATGTCTACGCTCTGTTTCAGGAACGGCGCGCGCTCACCCGGGAGAACACCGGCCGCGACGTCAGCGCACTGCTGCTCGACGAGGCGCAATTTCTCAGTGAGACGCAGGTCGATGACCTGCTGCGGATCGCGATTCTCGAGGGGGTTCCTGTGCTCGCCTACGGAATCCGCACCGACTTTCAGACCGTCGCCTTTCCGGGCAGCCGTCGCCTGCTCGAGATCGCGCACAGCCTCGAAGAACTGAAGACCATCTGTCGCTGCGGTAAGAAGGCAGTTTTCAACGGGCGCAAGATCGACGGTGTCTTCGTCTTCGACGGCGATCAAGTGGCCATCGACGGTGTTGAGGTGACCTACGAATCCCTCTGCGGATCGTGCTACCTCGACGAAAGCGGCGGGGTGCTCAACAACCGCCGCCGCGGTGGGGAGAAGGGGCGCCCTGCTGGAGAACGCGACAATGTCAACGTGCTCAGGAGCGCCCCTACTCGTCCCCCCGGTAGTTCCCCCATCACACCGTAGGCATCCCCCGAATTTCGTTCAAGCCGCAACTTTCACCGGCCCCCGAAAAGGGGGCAGTGTTGGAGATGGAGACTCGTATGTCCTGCTACCGCGTTGCGTTGATCGATGACCACGAGATCGTCGCCCGTGGATTTGCCGACCTGTTCTCGACGCTTCCCGAGATCGAAGTCGTCGCGACGGTCGACAGTGTGTCGGCGCTGCTCGATTCTCTGGCCCCCGGGGAACGCCTCGACCTGGCGATTCTCGATCTGCGCCTGGCCGACGGCTCGATGGTCGCCAGCAATGTCGACCGGCTGCGCGAACGCGGAATCGATGTGCTCGCGTTCACCGGCGGGGATGATGCGCAGCTGATGCGCTTCGCCGCCCGAAGCGGCGTGCTCGGTGTCGTGCGAAAGTCTGAGTCGACGGCAGTTCTCCTTGACGCCGTCACGCGTGCGGCGGCCGGGGAACCCGTCGCGTCAACTGAATGGGCGGCAGCGCTCGACGGCGACCCCGACCTCGCCGACGCCGGCTTGAGTCCGCGCGAGCGTCAGGTCTTGTCGCTCTATGCGGCAGGCGCGAAGGCGCCCCTGGTCGCGTCCCGCGCCGGGATCGCCGAGTCGACGGTGATTGACTACATCCGCCGCGTGCGCTCGAAGTATGAGCGCGTCGGCCGGCCGGCCAACACCAAAATCGACCTGTACAAGCGGGCGTTGGAAGACGGCATTCTGCCGGTACCCGGATACTGAGCGTGAACTCGGGGGAGTCCGCGCTGACGGTGACGACCGCGCCGACGGATGTCGCAGCATCCGCGGCAACCCCGTCAACCGCATCCGTCACCTCAACCGAAGCGAGCGACAGCGTCGCCCGAACGCTCTATCTGGCAATCGGGATCTCGGGCGTCATGTTTGGGGCGTTGGTCTACGGCGCGATGCGGCTGCAGAGCTACCCACCGATGCCCTGGCTGTCCCCGGCGCTCTGGACGCTTCTGGTCGGGCTCCTGGCTTCGCTCGGAATCCTGGCCCGCTGGGCGCCGCACCGGGTGCTGCGCATCATTGCCGTCACCGCCGGGCTGGTGCAGCTCGCCACGATCCTCCTCTGGCTGATCATCGGGGAGGGACGGCTTCCGGCGGATGCAGGAATTCCCTGGGCAACCACGTTCACCGGAGTTCCGGCTGTCGCCATTGCCGCTGCGGTCAACAGCCGTGTGGCTTGGGCCTACGCGATCCTGGTGTGCTCGCTCGGCGCACTGCTCCGGGCTGACACGACCAGCTATCACCACCCGATCTTGATCGGGCTGCAAGATGGTCTCTATTCCTTCCTGCTCGTCGGTGTTTTCGTCGGGCTGGTACTGGCGACCAAGGAGAGCGCCGTTCGCCGCGACGAGACGATGCGCGCGGCGCGCAGGGAAAGTGCCGAACGTGCCGGCCGTCTGGCGCGCCGGCGCGAGCGGCTGCTGATCAACGCCCTCGTGCACGACAGCGTGCTCTCCACGCTTCTGATGGCTGGCCTCGGTCGCACGTCAGCCGATGCCGTCGCTCTTCATGCGCGGAGAACGACGAACCTGCTCAATTCGTTGGCCGTGAGGGAATCGTCGACCCCGATCACCGCCGGTGAGTTCGAAACTCGTCTCCGGGAGACCGCTGTCAAGCTGCAACCGGGCATCGACATCGTGGTGCGCGAGGGGGAACCGGCGCCATCGATTCCCCGTGAAGCAGCGGAGGCGCTCGTCGACGCTGTCGCCGAGGCCGTGCGCAACTCCGCTCTGCATGCGGGCCGCGGCCGGGGCGGCGCGGTGTCGCGCAGCATCACACTTGAGCGCGGTGCGGCCGGCGTGAGCGTGATCGTGGCCGATGACGGAGTAGGTTTCAACGCGGCAGAGGTTCCGGCGCAGCGTCTCGGTATTGCGCAGAGTATGGTGGGGCGGATGCAGCGGGTCGCTGGGGGATCGGCGACCGTCTGGTCGGCACCGGGGCACGGAACCAAGATCACCCTGTCGTGGTCACCGCCTGACCTTGCCCAGGATTCCCGGGCGCCGATTGCGGGGTATTCCTTCGCCGGCATCCGATTGGTTACCCGCCGTGCGGTGCGCGGTGCGCTGCTTCTCTTCGTGGCGGCTCATGCTCTCCTCGCATTCGGTGACCGCGACCCGCGCGGTCCGCTTGTCTTTGAAATCGCCGCGGTACTCGCTGTGAGTGCTGCCGCGGTGCTCGTCACCTCGCCGGCCCCCTATCCGCTGCCACGGCAAACGACAGTGCAGGCGTTGGTGCTCTGTGCGGTGACTGCGACTCTGCAACTCTTCCAGGTCACTCCAGACAGCGCTCTGCCGTTCGCGCAGTGGCACCTTGGGGCGATCACCCTCATTCTGCTGGTGCTCGTCGCTCAGAGACGTATCGGCTGGGCGTGGATCGGCTACGCAGTACTCCTGGGGGCGATGATCGGGTGGGCTGTCGCCAACGGGCTGACGCCCGGCGACGGAGTCGACATGGTCATCCGTCATGCCGGCACGCTTGTGGCCGGCTCGCTCTTCGTGCTGGGGCTGCGTCGTTCTGCGGCGACGCTGGAGACCATCAACAGTGAGCGCACACAGCGGGCGATCGAGGAGGCGACGACGGCCGCCAGCCTGCGGGAGCGCGCGTCGGAACTCGCCAAGGTCAATTCCCGGGCACGTAGCCTGCTCGATCGACTCGCCGGGCTGCGCGTGGGTGAGGCGCGACCCGGCGAGAGCGAACCGGGTGCGCATGCTCAAGCTCCGTGCGATGATCTGAAACCTGTCCGAACCGCGCTTCGGGCAGAGTGCCTGCTCGTTGAAGCGTCGCTGCGCGATTCAATTCGCGGCAGGTCGCTGAGCATCGAACCGGTCATCACTGCTGCGCACCGGGCACGTGCCCGCGGGGTCGACGTCACTTTGATCGACGACGGCGACGACGGGTCCGATGCGCGCAACATCGGCGTCGTCGCAACTTCGGTGGCGATTGCCAACGAACTCGAACGGATGCAGGGCGGCCGGCTCACCGCGCGGATCCTTCCGTCGGGTCGCCCGGAATTCGCCACCATCGTTGTGGAGTCGGCGGAACAGCGCATGCTCACGGTCGACGCTGCCGGGACGGTGCGGGAGCTCTGAACCCGATTCGCCTTCACTCCGGCTGGGCGTAGCCCGGGTTAGGCTTGAGTTATGGGTGTTAACGCATGAGATTGTCCGTCATCGGCTGCGGCTACTTGGGCGCTGTTCACGCTGCGGCGATGGCCGAGTTGGGGCACGAGGTGGTCGGCATCGACGTCGATGCGGCGAAAATCGCGCTTCTGACGAACGGCACTCCACCCTTTTTCGAGCCGGGACTGGCCGAGGTTCTGACCTCCGCCATGGGCAGTGGTCGGCTGCGGTTCAGCACCGATATCGCCGACGCCGCTGGCTCGGCCGTGCACTTCATCGCTGTGGGAACCCCGCAGAAACCGGGGAGCCACGCCGCCGACATGCGCTATGTCGATGCTGCAGTTGACGCTCTGCTGCCACACCTGGCGCCCGGCAACCTCGTAGTGGGCAAAAGCACTGTGCCGGTGGGCACCGCCACCCGCCTTGCCGGCGTCATCACTGCCGGCTCCGACGCCCACCTCGCCTGGAACCCGGAGTTTCTGCGGGAAGGCTACGCTGTCGCCGATACTGTCGCGCCCGACCGTCTGGTCTACGGCGTTCCGGCCGGCGAAGCCGGGGAACGAGCGACTGCGCTTCTGAACGAGGTCTACGCTGCGGCACTCGCCGCGAACACCCCCCTCGTCGTGACCGACTACGCCACCGCTGAATTGGTCAAGGTGTCGGCCAACGCGTTCCTCGCGACGAAGATCAGCTTCATCAACGCCATGGCAGAGATCGCCGAAGTGACGGGTGCGGATGTGACGCAGCTCGCGGATGCCATCGGGTTCGACGAACGAATCGGTCGCAAGTTTCTGGGTGCAGGGGTCGGCTTCGGCGGTGGGTGCCTGCCCAAAGACATTCGCGCGTTCACCGCGCGTGCCGAGGAGCTCGGGCGGGGGGAATCCGTCGCGTTCCTCAAGGAGGTCGACAAGATCAACCTGCGTCGCCGCCAGCGAGTGGTCGACCTCACCGTCGAGGCCCTCGGCTCGAACTTGCACACCTCCAAAGTTGCGGTGCTGGGGCTGAGCTTTAAGCCGCACTCCGACGATGTGCGTGATTCCCCGGCCCTCGACGTTGCCGTGCAATTGCACGGGCTCGGTGCCGATGTTGTCGCCACCGACCCGCAGGCCATCGAGAACGCGCGGGTGCGGCATCCGCAACTCAGTTACGACGAGTCGTTGGAGAAGACGCTTCATGGCGCTGACGTTGTCGTGCTCGTGACTGAGTGGCCGGAGTTTCGCACTCTTGACCCGGTCTGGGTGGCATCCCACGTGCGCACCCGCATCGTCGTCGACGCCCGCAACTCCTACGACCCCGCTGCCTGGCGCGCGGCCGGTTGGACCTACTACGGGCTTGGTCGCCCGTAGGGCCCGTCCGGGTCTCCACATGCCCGGCCAGGGCATCACATTTGGCCTGCCCGGCGTTGATTGGACGAGCGCCACGGCGTCGCCTAGGGTCGTTTGAGGGGGTGCGTGAACTGGCCGGATTGCCGAAACGGCGACCAGTTCCTCTCCCAGAGAAGGAACTTTCACGTGACGACATCTCCACGCCTGGTGGCATTCGATCTCGACGACACGCTTGCCGCGTCAAAATCACCGCTCGACCCGCGCATGGCTCGCCTGCTGGTCGAACTGCTGGACGAGGTCGAAGTGTGTGTTATCTCGGGCGGGCAGATCGCTCAGTTCCGGATGCAGCTGATTGACAACCTCACGGACGTCAGCGATGCGGCACTCGCTCGCCTGCACCTCATGCCCACCTGCGGCACGCAGTACTACCGTCACGTGGACGGGGACTGGTCGCAGCTCTACAACGAGCGTCTGACCGACGATGAAAAGGCCCGCGCCCTCGCCTCCGTCGAAAGCGCAGCACGCGAACTCGGCTACTGGGAAAGCGACATCTGGGGTCCGATCTTGGAAGACCGCGATTCGCAGATCACCTTCTCCGCCCTCGGTCAGGCTGCTCCGGTGGCCGCAAAGATGGCGTGGGATCCGACCGGTGAGAAGAAGAACACCTTGCGCGAAGCCGTGCAGGCGCTGGTTCCCGACCTGGAGGTGCGCTCCGGCGGGTCGACCTCGGTGGACATCACCCGCAAGGGCATCGACAAGGCATACGGCATGACGAAGTTGGCCGCGCTGACGGATGTTCCGCTCGACGACATGCTGTTCGTCGGTGACCGTCTCGATGAGAACGGCAACGACTACCCGGTCAAGGTTCTCGGCGTGGAGTGTGTCGCGGTCGAGGGCTGGGAAGACACCGCAGCGTTCCTCGAGAAGCTGATTCCCAAGCTGCGCGCCGCAGCGGGCGCATCCGCCTAGAGAGCTCTCTCTCTGTGGACGCATTGCTTCTCGCCGAATCGGGTCAAGCCGGTGCCTGATTGGGCCGGATCGTTGCTTGCGCATCGGATCCCATCGAGAGAAGTATGGAGGCATGAGCGACTGGCAGAGGATCGCAGCACACCGCCCACTCGTCCTCGTGCTGATGGGCGTGTCCGGATGCGGGAAATCGACGGTGGCAGCGATGCTTGCCGGTCGCTTGCACTGGGAGTTCGAAGAAGGTGACGCCCTGCATCCCGCTGCCAATGTCGAGAAGATGGCGGCGGGACATCCGCTGAATGACGCCGACCGGATGCCCTGGCTGGCGCTGGTCGCCGACTGGATCGAGGAGCGTCTTGATGCCGGCGAAAACGGCGTCATCACATGCTCAGCGCTGAGACGCGCGTATCGCGAGATTCTGAATCGCAGGAATTCCGGGGTGCTCTTCGTCTATTTGGCCGGCAGCCGCGAGTTGATCGAGAGTCGGATGGCTGCCAGGCAGGGCCACTTCATGCCGACGGCGCTCCTCGACAGCCAGTTCGCCACACTGGAGGTGCCGGGGTCGGATGAACCGGCGATCGCTGTCGAGATCGGACGAAAACCGAAGGCGATCGCGAAGTCGATCATCACCGAACTGCATCTCTCCGACGTGCCGACGTCCGAATTGCGAGCCCTGAAACCGCACGACTGAACAGGTACGGCTGAACAGGATGGGGAACGCGATGAACCTTCTGGACCACGCATCTTCTGCGCTGACCTGGATGGGCGTGCATGGTGCGACCAACCCCGTTGACGAACCCTGGAATAGTCACGACACCCAGGTCTTGATCGTGGCGGCGCTCGGCATCGCCATCGTGGTCGTGCTTATTGTTTGGGCGAAGTTCCACGCATTCTTGGCCCTGACAATTGGCGCCCTGTGCGTGGGAATCGGCTCTGGCATCCCGCTGGACAAGGTGACAGCGTCATACGAGCTCGGCGTCGGTGGCGTCTTGGGTTATGTCGGCATCCTGATAGCGCTCGGCGCCATGCTCGGCAAGCTCCTCGCCGATTCGGGCGGCGCCGACATCGTGGTGAGCACGATTTTGAGGGGTCGCCCAGCCACACTGCCGTGGAAGATGGCCCTGATCGCCGGAATCATCGGCATTCCGATGTTCTTTGAGATCGGGCTCGTGCTGCTGATTCCCATCGTCATGCTTGCCGTTCGGCGCACGAATACCCCGGCGATGCGGCTCGGCATCCCCGCATTGGCCGGCTTGTCAGTCCTCCACGGCTTCGTTCCACCGCACCCCGGCCCTCTGGCCGCGATCGGGATCCTGGGCGCAAATGTCGGATTCACCCTGGCGATTGGTTTGGTCATCGCGATTCCGACGGTGATTGTCGCCGGTCCGTTGTTCGGGCGCCTCGCCGCCAGGTGGGTACCCATCGGCGCCGCTGGCGCGGGACTGGCCGTGAGCGAGACAACGGCAGAATCCAACAAAGAAAAGGGAATCCAGCAGGCCGGTGCATCCCAGGATCCGATAGCAACCAGGACCCCTAGCTTTGCTTGGACGATGACCACCATCCTGTTGCCGCTCGTACTGATGTTGGCGAAGGCGGCCGCAGATATCTGGCTCCCGAAGGACACCACGGCACGCACGGTGCTCGACTTTCTCGGCGACCCTGTCGTGGCCTTGCTGCTGGCGGTACTGCTGGCCATGGTGACGTTCGGGACCAGCGTGGGCTTCTCCGCATCCGTTCTTGCCACGAAGATTGGACAGAGTTTGCTCCCGATCGTGGGCGTCGTGTTCATCGTCGGCGCGGGCGGCGGGTTCAAGCAGGTGCTGATCGACGGCGGTACCGGAACAGCCATCGCCAAGATCGCCCTGGCGGCCAGCCTCTCCGCGCTGGTGCTCGGTTGGATGGTGGCCGTACTCATTCGACTGGCCACCGGTTCGGCAACCGTGGCGACCGTGACCGCGGCCGGAATTGTCGCTCCACTGGCCACTGGTCTGGCCCCGGGTCAGCTCTCGCTCGTCGTCCTTGCCATCGGCGCCGGATCGCTGTTCTTCTCGCACGTGAACGATGCCGGATTCTGGCTGGTGAAAGAGTACTTCGGGATGACCGTCGGCCAGACAATCAAAACCTGGTCCGTCATGGAGACCATCATTTCAGTGATGGGCCTCGGGTTCACGCTGCTGTTCTCACTGTTCCTGTGAGCTGGCATCTCAGCCGACGAGTTAACGAGAGAAGGACACCCACACGATGTGTGGATGTCCTTCTCTTTTATGTCGGGGTAACAGGATTTGAACCTGCGACCTCGTCGTCCCGAACGACGCGCGCTACCAAGCTGCGCCATACCCCGATGGCCCCTGCGGGCCTCTACTAGTATAGACGCTCCGAGGGGTGCTCGATGACGCTTGGGCGCCTCCAGCGGTCAAAGTGAACAAAATTTCACGCCGCCCAGTGAAGCTCAGGCGTCGACAGCCGTCAGCGTGAGCAACGTTGCCTCTGGCGGGCAAGCGAAACGCACTGGCGCATAGATCGATGTGCCGAGCCCTGCCGAAACATTGAGGTACGCGGTGCGGAGACCCTGATTCCAGAGGCTCAGTCCACGCACCTGACGCCGGGGGACATCGCAGTTCGTGACGAGCGCGCCGAACTTGGGCACGCACACCTGACCGCCGTGCGTGTGGCCGGCGAGAATCAGCTGTGCGCCATGATTCACGAAGGAATTGAGAACGCGTTGATAGGGGGCGTGGGTGACACCGACCGTCAGAATGCCCTCTGCGGCCCGTGGTGTGGCGGGATCCGGCCAGGTTTCCTCGGCGAGCGGGTCGTTGGCCCGCATCTCGTCGATCGCGCCGGCGATCAGGTCCAAACGGTCACGGCCGATGTGGGGATCGTCGACGCCGAAGAACTCGAGCCGGGTTCCGCGGATCGACAGCACGTCTGCCGCATTGTCGAGATCTTTCCAGCCGAGTCCCGCAAAGACCCGGTGCAGGCTATCGATGTCGAGTCGGATGGGGTGGCTATGCGCCATCGACGGGCCGCCGAAATACTTGAACGGGTTCTTCAGCTGGGGGCCGAAGTAGTCGTTGGAGCCGTTGACAAAGACGCCGGGGATGCCGGCGAACGGTTCGAAGGCATACTCAATTCCGGACACCCCGTCGACATGACCGAGGTTGTCGCCGGTGTTCACCACGAGGTCGGGCCTCAGCGTGGCGAGGCTGCGTACCCATTCCTGTTTGTCGCGCTGCCAGGGCGCCATATGCAGGTCAGAGAGGTGAAGCACCCGGAGCGAGTCGGAGCCTGCAGGGAGCACCGGAACCCGCACCTGACGCAAGGTGTAGCGCTTGCGCTCCACGAGGGATCCCCAGGCGAAGGCGGCGAGGCCGGCACCGGCCACCAGGCCGGCACCGGTCATCAACCCTTTCGATCCAGCGCTACGTCGGCTCATCCGTTGTTGCCGTTGCCGTTGTTCCCGCCGTTGCCACCATTTCCGCCGTTGCCGCCATTGTCTTTGGCCTTGCCCACAACGATGACGACGTTGGAATTCGGGGCGACGAGAGTTCCAGCGCCCGGCTCGATCGAGAGCACCTTGTCGTTCTGAGTGAGATCGTCGGTCTGCTGAACTTTGACCTCGACCTGGAAGCCGCTGAGCGCGCTCTGAGCGTCTTTCTGGGTCTTACCGACGACATCCGGCACGGTCACGCCTTTACCGTCGCTAGAGAAGACGGTGATGGTCGAACCGCGACCGGCGGTCGCGCCGGCTGCCGGATCGGTGCGAGCCACGCTTCCGACTGGTGCGTTGTCGCTGACAGCTCCACCGTCGGCGAAGCTGAAGCCGGCAGATTCAAGTGTCGACTTGGCGTCAGCCATCGACTTGCCGCGCAGATCGGGCACCGGAACTTGAACGGCGTTGATGACCGAGGAAGACGCTTCGGGGAAGGAATCTCCGCCGTACTTGGCGTTGGCGACCGACATCACGGCCGGCCACATCCGGTGACGGGCGGTGGCGGCCTGGCCGCTGTCGAAGTACATCTGACGCTGGTTGGCGACACCGTTGGGCCCGCCGCGCAGCGACACGACCCCGGCGACGGTGGCGACCTTGGTGCTCGCGCCGCTCATCCACGTGTCGTAGTTGTCGTCGGTGGTTCCGGTCTTACCGATCATCGGCACCCGCGGAGAGGTGGCGGCCTTGGACTGGGCGGCGGTGTTGTTCATCACTCGCTGCATCGCATAGGTCATTCCTGCCGCGACGGAAGGATCAACCGATTGCGCGCAGGTGGATGTCGGAACGGCGCGCTCGGTGCCGTCCGGGCCGACGATCTTGTCAATGGCGACGGGAGAGCAGGTGTTGCCGTTGTTGGCGATGCCGGCGAAAGCCGCAGCCATGCTGAGCGGGGCCACCTCGTTGGTGCCGAGCACCGAACCGATGCCCTGCTCCAGCGGGTCGCCGTCGGCGCGATGCACGCCGAAAGCTTCGGCCGTCTTGCGGATGCCGCAGAGGTCGAGCTTCTTGGCCATTCCGATGAAGCCGGTGTTGAGGGACTGCTCGGTCGATTGGAGCGCGCTGTAGTTGCTGCCGCTCTCACCCGCATCGTTCTTCGGGTTGTAGCCGGGGAACGTCTGCGGCCCGAGGCAGCTGTCCTGGAAGGTTCCCCAGTTCGACTTGCGGCTGGAGTCGACGCGCTCGTTCAGGGAGTGGCCCTCTTTCAGCCACTCGGCGAGGGTGAACACCTTGTAGGTCGAGCCGGGCTGGAATCCGCTTGATCCGCCGTAGGCGAGATCGGTGTTGTAGTTGATGCTTGTGTAGTCAGTGCTCGAGTCCAAAACCGCAGGGTCCTGGCTGTACAGCTTGTTCTGCGACATCGCCAACACTCGGCCGGTTCCGACCTGCACGCTCGTGACCACCGCTCCGGCATCCCAACCTGGGTAGCTCATCGGCACGTTCTCGCGCAGAGTCTGAACAGCGGCGCTCTGGAGATCAAGGTCGAGTGTCGTGTAGACGTCGTAGCCGCCACGCTTGAAGTTCAGAAGACGCTCGTCTTCGTTGTCGCCGAAGGTCGGGTCGTTCTGCAGGATCTTCGTGACGTAATCACAGAAGTAGGCGTTGTCGCCGGCCGTCTGACAGCCGGTGCTCGGCTCGGTGATGGCCGGCTCAATCGGGGTGGCGACTGCAGCGGTGTACTCATCCTGGGTGATCTTCTTGTGCTTGACCATCTCACCGAGGATGTAGTCGCGACGCACCTTGTTCGCGGCGTAGCCATTCGCAGCGCCATTGTTCTCGCTGTCCGGCCGGTCGAGCTGGAACTTGTACGGGTTGTTCACGATCGCAACGAGGCTGGCTGCCTGTGGCAGTGTCAGGTTCGCGGCGCTCGTCGAGTAGTAGTAGTTGGCTGCGGCTTCGATGCCGTACACGGTGCCACCGAAACCGGTGATGTTGAGGTAGCTCTGCAGGATCTGGTCCTTCGAGTACTTCTTCTCAACGCCGATCGCCAGGCGCATTTCCTTCAGTTTGCGGTCGATGCTCGTCTCTGTCGCATCGGTGTAGCAGGCTTCGCGTTCCTTCTCGACGTTCATGACCTCGCACTTTTGCACGAGAACATTCTTGACGTACTGCTGGGTGATCGAGGAACCACCGCGGGTGTCGCCGCCGGCGACAGTCTGCACTGCACCCTTGACGGTGCCCTCGACATCGATGCCGCCGTGCTCGAAGTAGCGGGGGTCTTCACCGGCGACCGCGGCATCCTTGACGAACTGGCTGATCTGGTCTGAGGGTACCTCGACGCGGTTCTGGTCGTAGAAGGAGGCGAGAAGAACGGGGGTGCCATCGCTCTGCGTGGCATAGATGTTGCTCTTCTGGGAGAGCTGGTCGATCGCGAGAAACTCGGGGAGGTTCTCGAAGACGCCGATGGTATTTGTTGCAGCCATACCGGACAAGGCCAAGGCGGGGGTGACGGCGACCGTGACGAGCACGCCGGCAACAGCGCTCATCCCGACGAAACCAAGGACACCGCCGAGCACACCTTTGGTCGTTCGTTTTTTGACAGACATAAGATTGACCCTATAGGGACGAAGCTGAACATCAGCTTGAATAGGAGAGACATGCCAGCTTGGGAATACCTCACAACGCCGTTGATGATTCACAACACCGCGGCGATCTTGAACAACTGGGGTTCGGAGGGATGGGAACTCGTACAGGTGGTGAATGGGCCGGAAGGCGGGCTCGTCGCCTATCTCAAGCGTCAGATCGTTAGCGCCGACGACACTACTGAAGGAGCATGAGCATGTCGCAGATCGAAGCACGCCTCACTGAGTTGGGGATCGAACTTCCCACCGTTGTTCCCCCGGTTGCCAGCTACATCCCGGCCATCGTCTCCGGTTCGCTGGTCTTCACCTCCGGCCAGCTGCCGATGGTGTCCGGCGCCTTGCCGGCCACCGGCAAGGTCGGCGACGGTCACGGGCTCATCCCGGCAGCGGATGCCCGCGAGTACGCGCGTATCTCGGCGCTGAACGCTCTCGCGGCGATCAAATCTGTGATCGGCTCACTCGATCGCATCACGCAGGTCGTCAAGGTCACCGGTTTCGTCGCATCCGACCCCGCGTTCACCGGTCAGCCCGGAGTCATCAACGGTGCCTCAGAGGTGCTCGGTGAAATCTTCGGTGAGATCGGCGTCCACTCACGCTCAGCCGTGGGTGTTGCGGTGCTGCCGCTCGATTCGCCGGTCGAGGTGGAGCTCATCGTTTCATTCGCCTAGGCAGTAGCACAGGCGCGAGCATCACAAAGAGGCACCCCCGGATTGGGGGTGCCTCTTTGTGTCTTTTGTGAGGATTTCTCTTTTCTCCTGCGTTTGGCAGGCCTAGAGTGAGGCGACCGTCTACCCGAAACGGGCGCAGGAGGCAACCCGATGCCGAAATCCACGCAGTCAATCGATGCTGGCAACGAGCCGCCGTCACCCCGCTGGGGGAGGAGGATTCTTCTCGCCGTCGGTCTGCTCCTGGTGATCGCTGTCGGAGGGTCAACCGCCTATGTCCTCTATTTGGGGAGCAGCTTTGACGCGGCAACGCAGAAGATTCCCCAGGTGTTTCCCGCCGAGACGGTGCGCCCGCCGACATCGACACCGGCGCCAGCCATCGCAGGAGCGACGGCGGCAACGGCCCAGAACATTCTGCTGATCGGGTCTGATACCCGGGGCTCGATCGACGGTTCGATCGGCGATCTCACTGGGCAGCGCTCCGACACGATCATGATTCTTCACGTTCCCGCCGACCGCAAACACCTCTATGTGATGTCGATCCTGCGCGACAGTTGGCTGGATATCCCGGGTCACGGGCAGGCCAAGGTCAATGCGGCACTCTCTTTCGGCGGGATGCCGCTCGCCGTACAAACGGTCGAAGGGTTGATTGGTGTGCGGATCGACCATGTCGTCGTGGCCGATTTCTCTGGTTTCAAAGAAGTGACGGACGCCCTGGGTGGAGTTGACGTGGCCAACCCCGTCGGTTTCGTCTCGTCGAAGATTGAGGGGCACTACTTCCCGCAGGGAACGGTGAAACTCACCGGGACCGAAGCGCTTGCGTTCGTACGCGAGCGATACGCGTTCGCCGACGGCGATTTTCAGCGTGTGCGCAACCAGCAGGCGTTTCTGAAGGCCGTGCTCGGCACCGCGCTCAGCGCCAGCACCTTGAGCAACCCACTACGGGTGAATGCTCTCGTCGGAGCGGTCGCTCCGTACCTTGCCGTCGACGGTGGTTTCACTGCCGCCTACGTCGCTGGTCTTGCCGTGGAGTTGCGCGATGTGCGAGTGGACGATGTGACCTTCTTCACGATGCCCACGAACGGCACCGGCACATCGTCAGGTGGCCAGTCGATCGTGAACATCGATTGGGACGCGCTATCCGCTGTGAAGCAGGCATTCCTGACTGACACTCTCGGCAGCTACGAACCCGAGATTCAATCGATGTCGAAGCGCTAGCTTCGGTCATCGATTGACTGTGAATGCTACGCCGGTAGGGGGTGCGCCCCACCGCGGGGTGATGCATGAGCCGGTTTCGCCTGTCAGAGTTGAAGAATGCGACCGCCCCAACCGCCCAAGCCGCCGCTGCCGCAGCTGCATTTTCCGCGGCTGCCGCTGACCGAGACGCAACAGCATTTCTGGCTGTGGATGTGTACCTCGACGGTTGCCGTCGCGCTCTACGCCGTCTACGTCCCGCTCTCGGCGACTCTCTACGGGTTACCGGTCCTTGCGGCGTTCGCCGTGGGGCTATTGCAATGCGGCAGCATCCCGTTGGCCGTTGTCGCCCCCCGGTGGGCAATCGCCGCGTCAATTGCAGGGTTCACCGTCTTCGTCGCATTCAGTACCGTGCCGCTGGGAGCCCCGTGGCCCCGCGCTGTGCCCAGTCTGCTCAGTGTGTGTGCGTTGCTCGTCGTACTCGGCTTGCGCGAGCGTGCCTCGGTCGCCATCGCCGCTTGGCTGCTGAGCGCTGTGGCCTCGCTCCAAGTGCTTTTCTATCCGTGGATCGATCTCACTCTCGACGGCGTGGTGGCGAACCTCGTCACAACAACCGCGACCTCGGCGCTTGCTCTCCTCGTTGCGATCTTGATCACGCAACGCGAAGGCATTCGGGGAGAGCTTGCCGTGGAGCGTCTGCAGACAGCCAGCGAACTCGAGCGCCGAGTGATCGTTGAAGAACGCAACCGCATCGCCCGCGAGCTTCACGACGTCGTCGCGCACAGCATGTCGGTGATCCAAGTGCAGGCGTCAAGCGCCCCCTATCGGCTCGCGCAACTCGATGCAGAGGCGCGCGGTGAATTCGGCGAGATCGCGGCATCCGCTCGTGCAGCGCTGCAAGAAATGCGGCTGCTGCTCGGGGTGCTGCGCAGCGAGGATGCGAGCGGCGACGGGATGCCGCAGCCCGGAATCTTCCAGATTGCCGAGCTCGTGCCATCGATCGACCGCGCCGGCATCACCGTGATTGTCGACATCGATCCCGAGCTGCCGGGCGATGGCCTGGCCAGCACGGCGGCCTATCGAATCGCCCAGGAGTCGCTCAGCAATGTCGTTCGGCACGCGCCCGGCGCGCGAGCCAGTGTGCGAGCCGAGTTCGTCGACGGGGCAATCGTTCTCTGCATTGAGAACGACGTGCCGGCAGGGCCGATCAATGGCCACCCGTCCGGCGGCACGCCCCAGACCGGCGGTGGGCACGGGCTGATCGGCATGCGCGAACGCTGCAGCATACTGGGTGGCAGGCTTCACGCTGGCCCCACCGCCGGCGGCGGATTCCGAGTGCTTGCGACGCTGCCGATTGCTGCCGCTGAGCGCCGCTACGCGCCAGCCATCCCCACTGAGGCGAAAGGCCCCACTCAACTGTGACGATCACCGTGCTCATTGTCGATGACCAAGCCATGGTGCGTGCGGGCTTCGCCGCCGTGCTCGCCGCCCAGCCGGGCATCGAGGTGCTCGGCCAGGCCGCGAACGGGCAGGAAGCTGTCGAACTCGCTCACCAGTTGCGACCGGATGTCGTCGTGATGGACGTGCGGATGCAGGTGATGAACGGACTCGAGGCGACGCGCGCCTTGCAAACGCCGCCGCGGAGCAGCAGCTATGTCCCGCACGTTCTCATGCTGACAACTTTCGACATCGACGACTACGTCTACGAGGCGTTGCGTGCGGGGGCCAGTGGGTTTCTGCTGAAAGATGCGTTGGCCGAAGACCTCGTCGCGGCTGTGCGCATCGTGGCCAGCGGTGATGCCCTACTCGCGCCGAGCGTCACCCGGCGATTGATCGAAGACTTCGCCCGGTCGGGCCCGCCGCCGCGCACCGACACGGCGCTACTGTCCGGCCTCACTGAGCGGGAGGTCGAGGTGCTCACCCTGGTCGGCCGCGGGCTGTCTAACACCGAGATCGCCTCGGCACTCTTCATCGCCGAGCAGACGGTCAAGACGCATGTGAGCAAGGTGCTGGGCAAACTCATGCTGCGCGACAGGGTGCAGGCCGTGGTTTTCGCCTACGACGTGGCACTGGTGCAGCCGGGTGGTGGCTCGGGCAACACGCCCGAACTCCGCTCCAGAACCTGAGCCGAGTCGTAGCTGTCGCCGTTCCACCCCTACTCGGGTAGGGCCCAGGAACAGTTCCCCAGGGTGATGCCCGGGAGCCAACCGTCTCCTTAGCCTGCCGTCACGGGCGGATACGCCGCCCCGGCAGGGAGAACATCGTGACAATCGCGCCAGAGCGTAGCGGCTCAGTACGAACAGGCAGCACAACGCCGCACAGGCCGATCGCACGCACTGCGGCATCCACGGGCCCCGCGCCGGTCAACCGCGATCACAGTATCGACGCGATGCGCTCGGCACTCCTCCCGGCCGTCGTCGTGCTTCACGCAATGATGGTCGGGGTCAGCGCAGGCGCAGACGGGCCGGTCATGCAGAACGCCCTCGAGAATCAACCCTGGTTTGCCCCGGTGAGTTGGCTCGTTCAAGTCATGCCGCTGTTCTTCATCATCGGTGGCTTCTCGAGCTTCACCCAGTGGCGCAGCCTGAGGGCGCGCAACGTCTCCGCTTCCGCGTATCTGCGTGGCCGGATCGATCGATTGGTGCGCCCGGCGCTGGTGCTCGTCGCGGTGGTCGGCACCTCACTGTTCGCGATGACGCTGCTCGGGGTTCCCGCGGAGATCGCGGCGACGGCCGGTTTTCGCATCGGCCAGCCTCTCTGGTTTCTCGGCGTCTACATTCTCTGCTCGGCGCTGGTGCCGCTGATGGTGCGAGCGCATGAACATGCGCGGTATGCGACCCCGCTGCTGCTGCTCGGCGCAGTGATCGCTGTCGATGTGGCCCGCATGACCAGTGGCATCCAGGCCGTCGGCTTGCTCAATCTGCTGTTCGTCTGGCTCCTGGTGCAGCAGTTGGGGTTCTGGTTGGCTGACGGAGACGTTGACGCGCTCAGCCGGCGCACACGGTTCGGCATACTGATTTCCGCACTCGCGGCGCTGCTCGCGCTGACGATCGGGCCGTACCCAGCAGACATGCTGGTGAATCTCAACCCTCCGACTCTCTGCCTCGTGCTGCTCGGCGTTGCACAGCTGATGGTCTTCTCCCTGCTGCGGCGCCGAATCGGTTCTCTGGCCGGTCGCCCGCTCGTTCGTCGACTCATCGACGCGCTCGGTCGGTGCGGTATGACCGTCTACATCTGGCACATGCCAGTGCTCATCGCGCTTGCCGCCCTGCTGCTGGTGCTGAATTCCGCCTCCGGCCTTGCGCTGCCCGAACCGCTCAGCCCGTCATGGTGGAGCAGCCGACCGCTCTGGCTGGCCGTCGCCGGGCTCAGCGTCGTACCGGTCGTCGCCGTGTTCGCTCGCTTCGAACGCGGCCGCCGGACCGCGCAGAATTGCATCCCGTCGGCCGAATCGACGCCGCGATCCGTCGCGCTTGACACGGTGCTCGGGGCAGGAGGCGTCACCGTGGTGCTCGTCGCGGGGTTCGGCGTGCTGCCGGCATCCGCCGCTATTCTCATGCTGAGCAGCGCGCTCTTCGGTACGGGCCGCATCCTCAGGCATGCGCGCGCGGCCCTGTAGCCGGCCACAAGCGTCAGCGGCGCGCGTCCTCGGAGTCGGGGTCGATCGGGTGGAGATACGTGTGACGGTGCGCCGCGGCCGAGATCGCGGCGCACCGAAACAGCTATTTGAGCTTGTCGGTGATGATCTGCATGACCGAGGTGTCGGCGAGCGTCGTGGTGTCGCCGATCTCGCGCCCCTCCGCCACATCGCGCAGCAACCGCCGCATGATCTTGCCGGAGCGGGTCTTCGGCAGCTCGTTCACGATGAAGATCTGACGCGGACGGGCAATCGCCCCGATCTGCTGCGCGACGTGCGCGCGAAGCACAGCCGACACGTCTTCGTGCGACGCGATGTTCTCTTGGCTGGCTTTGATGATCACGAACGCGACGACGGCCTGACCGGTTGTCTCGTCGGCGGYGCCGACCACCGCAGCTTCTGCGGTGAGCGGATGCGCGACGAGCGACGACTCGATTTCAGCGGTCGACAGGCGGTGGCCCGACACGTTCATCACATCGTCGACCCGGCCGAGCAGCCAGATATCGCCGTCTTCGTCAAAGCGGGCGCCGTCGCCGGCGAAGTACTTGTCGCCGAACTTGTCCCAGTAGGTTTCCTTGAACCGCTCGGGGTCGCCCCAGATGCCGCGGAGCATTGACGGCCACGGTTCGCTCACCACGAGCAGTCCGCCGTCGCCATGGGCGACGGGATTTCCGTCATCGTCGAGAATCTCGATGTTGATGCCGGGGATCGCCACCTGGGCGCTTCCGGGCTTCGCTTCGGTGATGCCCGGGAGTGCGGAGACCATGATCGCGCCGGTCTCGGTCTGCCACCAGGTGTCGACGACCGGGGCCACGTTTGCGCCGATGACCTCCCGGTACCACATCCAGGCTTCCGGGTTGATCGGTTCCCCGACCGAGCCCAGCAGACGAAGGCTCGTCAGATCGAACTTCTGCGGGATCTGGCGACCGAGCTTCATGAAGGTACGGATGGCGGTCGGCGCCGTGTAGAGAATCGAGACCTTGTACTTCTCGATTACTTCCCACCAGCGTCCGGGGTGCGGGGAGTCGGGGGTGCCTTCGAACAGCACCTGGGTTGCGCCGTTGGCGAGCGGGCCGTAGACCACGTAGCTGTGCCCGGTGATCCAGYCGACATCGGCGGTGCACCAGTAGACGTCGGTCTCCGGCTTGAGGTCGAAGACGTTTCGGTGGGTGAACGCGCTCTGGGTCAGGTAGCCGCCGCTGGTGTGCAGGATGCCCTTCGGCTTTCCGGTGGTGCCGGAGGTGTACAAGATGAAGAGTGGGTTCTCGGCGGGGAACGGCTGTGCTTCGTGCTCGGCCTCGACCGAGGCGAGCTCGTCGTGCCACCACAGGTCGCGGTCGTTCCATTCGACGTCCTGGCCCGTGCGCTTGACGACGAGCACATTGGTGACCGACGAGTCGTTGCTGGCCAGTGCGGCGTCAACGGCCGGCTTCAGTGCCGACGCGCGGCCCTTGCGGAAGCCGCCGTCGGCGGTGATCACGAGTGCCGCGTTGGCGTCGTCGATGCGCGAACGCAGGCTCTCCGCGCTGAAACCGCCGAAAATCACCGAGTGCACGGCACCGATGCGGGCAACGGCGAGCATCGCGATCACGGCTTCGGGAATCATCGGCAGGTAGATGGCGACTCGGTCGCCCGCCTTCACGCCGAGCTTTGTGAGCACATTGGCTGCCCGCTTGACCTCGGCGGTCAGTTCGGCGTAGGTGATGGCGCGGGAATCGCCCGGTTCACCCTCCCAATACAGTGCGACCCGGTCGCCATTGCCGGCCAGAACGTGGCGGTCGAGGCAGTTGTAGGCAACGTTGAGTTGGCCGTCTTCGAACCATTTCGCGAACGGAGGATTCGACCAGTCCAGCGTCTTGGTGAACGGAGTGTGCCAATGCAGCAGGTCGCGAGCCTGATCTGCCCAGAATCCGAGGCGATCCGCCGCGGCATCCGTGTAGAGCTGCGGCGTCGCAGTTGCTGCGGCGGCAAATTCTGCGGTGGGGGCGAATCGACGCGATTCAGTGAGCAGGTGGTCAATTTGGACGCTCATTGTTTTTGGTTCGCTCCTTCGCGATGCATGAAATCCTTAGCGTGTGGCCAGCCACAGAAGAACCCTACTCTGCTTGGAATGACCGAAAATCAGCGTGACGCCTCGTGTAGTTGGCTGGTGTTCCTGAAAGAAATCTCGGAGTGTCCTCATTTAGGGGGACCACGATGTTGCGATTTCCAACATCCCGCGTATGCTTGGACTCGTCCGAACGTAATGTTTTGACCAGCGATGCGTATGGTTCCCCCCAATCTGCGCATTGCCGAGGCGGCACCTGTTCCCCCCAATAGGTGCCGCCCCCCTTTTTTTAACCAGTGGGTCGCTACCTGTTCGGAAGGCAGTAGAAATTCGCCTGGCCCGATCGGTCGCCGGGTGCATCCCTCCACAGTCTCGGAGTGCGCGGGTTATGCACGCGAACGACGCCGAGCGGCTGGGCGTCGCGACTGCGGCGTACCGTCGGGCCATGCTCACTCCATTCGTCGCGTTCCCGTCCTCAGCGAACACAGCTCCCGCGCCCCGGCACGCCGGCGTCGACATCCTCGCCCCGCGTCCAGCGGCATCACCCGTCGTTCGGTTCGCCCCGCAGGCGACCCGCGACGTCACGGTACTCGGGCCGTTGGCCGCGTTTGCGGTTGGGGGAGTGACCGATCTGCTCATCAATGGCGAAGCGGGGCTCTGGGTCGACTCCGGCCACGGACTTCGGCACGAGCCGGATTGGATGTGCCCCGAGCGCTCACTTCGGGAGCTGGCTGTGCGGTTGATCGCCCTCGGCGGGCGACACATCGACGAGGCAAGCCCGTGCGTCGACGTGCGTCTGGCCGACGGCATCCGGGTGCACGCCGTGCTGCCGCCGGTCTCGAGCACCGGAACGCTCATTTCGATCCGCCTGCCGAACGCCACGCGGTTCTCGCTCGAAACGCTCGCGTCGGCGGGCCTGTGCGGTGCGGGAAGCGCGGCTGAGGCCATGGTCGACCGGCTGCGTCAGGCGGTGCACGATCGGGTGAACCTTCTCATCACCGGAGCCGCGGGCAGCGGAAAGACAACACTTCTGGCCGCGCTTCTCGCCGAATCGCCCCCGGACGAACGCATCATCGCGATCGAAGATGTCGCAGAACTGCAGATCGAGCATCCTCACGTGGTCGGCCTGGAAGCCCGGCAAGCCAACCTCGAGGGCGCCGGACGCATCGCCGCCGATTCGCTGTTGCGTGAGGCGCTACGGATGCGCCCCGATCGGCTCGTGCTCGGCGAATGCCGGGGCGCCGAAATCCGTGAGCTCCTGGCCGCGCTGAACACCGGCCACGACGGTGGGGCGGGCACCTTGCACGCCAATTCACTTCGGGATGTGCCGGCCCGCATCGAGGCACTTGGTGCGCTCGCCGGGATGAGCGTCGAATCGGTGGCCAGGCAAACGGTCAGCGCGATCGGACTGGTGTTGCACCTGGAACGGCATCGGGGAGTGCGCCGCCTGGCCGAGGTGGGGCGTTTCAGCCTCGACGACCACGACCGGTTGGCTGTGATCGCCGCATGATCCGGCGTCGGCACCGGCCAGATCAAGCGGTGTCGCCGATCGAAACGGTTGCTGCTGTCGCCCAGCGCTTGGCGGTGTTGCTCTCCGCCGGAGTGCCACCGCACTCCGCGTGGGGATATCTGGGCGCACCTGACGGTCGCCCTGCGGGGGAGGTTCCGAAACCTCGGTCTGCCCGGGATGCCCCCACGAACGTCGAAGGCACAGCCCGAATCATCGCGGCGGCAGCCGAAGCCGGCAGCAAGGGAGAGAGCATCTCTCTGGCAATAGCGCTCGATGCCCGATTGGTCGGCGGCCAGATCGCCCAGGCGTGGTTGGCGCTCGCCGGAGCGTGGGAGGTGGCCACTCGGTCGGGAGCGCCGTTGGCTTCGTGCCTTCGGCAGCTGGCGACGACGTTTCGTGACGTGGCGCAACTGCATCGCACCGTGGAACTGGCCCTGACGGGGCCGGCGGCAACAGCCCGCATGATGATGGCCCTGCCGGTGGTCGGCATCGTGTTCGGCACGCTGATGGGGTTTGACTCCGTGCGCACTCTGTTTCTGACCGTGCCGGGTCTGCTCTGCCTGGTCGTCGGAGCCGCGCTGATGCTGCTCGGGCATCTCTGGAACGGCCGGCTGGTGCGATTGGCGCGGGCGAGAGACCCCGCGCCGGGCCTGGAGCTTGATCTGATGGCCATCGCCATGACCGGCGGCGGATCGCTGGACAGTGCCCGGCTGCTCGTGCAGGGCGCCGCGACCGAGTTCGACTTGCCGGGCCGGGTTGACGACGCGGTACTCGACGGCGTGCTTGAACTCTCGAGCCGGGCCGGCGTTCCGGCGGCCGAGCTGCTGCGGAGCGAAGCAGATGAGCGCCGTCGGGAGGTGCGGAGTGTCGGGGAGCGCCGGGCGGAAGGTTTGGCCGTGACTTTGATGATGCCACTGGGACTGTGCGTGCTGCCCGCGTTCATGCTCGTCGCCGTTGTTCCGCTTTTGCTGGCGGTGCTGTCTTCCACTCTTCAGACAATCTGAGCGCGTCACGTTGTAATCGTCTGTGCGCCAAGAAAGGATGGTCGTATGAACGAGCCGCACGCGCACAATGCCCTGACCGCGTCGCGAACTTTTCGCGAAAGCATCATCACCGAAGAGTCGGTGTACGGAACGATTCTGGTCAGCGGAATGATCGTCGCGGCTGGGTCGCATGACGCGACGCTCATGGAGACGTTTCTGACCGTGGTTGGGACCGTCGTGGTGTTTTGGGCCGCGCACGTCTACGCCGGCACCGTCGCCGGCCATGGGGTTGTCGAGGGTGATCAAACCACCCTCCCGACCGCATTTCGGCGCTCGATCCGCCGCTCCATCGGATTCCTTCTCTCGGCGGTGCCGCCGAGCGCCGTGCTGTTGCTCGGTGCACTGCGCGTCGTCCCCGATCAATTTGCGCTCTGGGCGGCGCTTTGGCTCGGCGTGATCATCTTGGGAGTCCTCGGTTACAGCGCGTTCGCGCTGCGGGGGAGCCCGTGGCGCTATCGGGTGCTCGGGTGCATCGGCACTGCCTCGTTCGGTGTGGCAATGATCTTGCTGAAGGCGTTCATTCACTAGACCTTCACGGTGATGCTGGTTTTCGGCGGCAGCTGCCGTTTGGCCGAGGCGCCCTCCACCTCGGCGCCACCACGATCTTGTGCACCGATCTGCCCGATCGATGATCCGCAGTCGCCCGAACGATCAGCCTGGAATCACTCGTGTCACCGCCAGAAGCGTCGAGTGACGCACCCAGGAGAAGAACACATGCATCGTCAATCAAGCAATCAAGAAAACGAGGCGGCCGGGTTCGCGCCGAGCCAGCAGCCAGCACGGGCTTCGCTCCGTGACCAGGAACGGAACGCGGCCAGAAATGAGCGCCAGATCAAGCGCATACTGCGCCGGGCCACAGGCCGGCTGAGCGCCGACGATGGTGCCGCAACTGCCGAGTACGCGGTAGCGACGATGGCGGCCGTCGGGTTCGCTGGATTGCTTATCATCATCCTGCGCGGCGACGAAGTGCGGGCGATCCTGACCGACCTGGTGCGCAATGCGCTCACCGTGGGGTAACCGAATCGGCCGCGACGCCGGCAGCGTCACCGCCGAGTTCGCCCTGGTGATTCCTGCCGTCGTTCTCGTGCTGGGCTGCTGTCTCGGGGCAATTCAGGTAGTCGGTCAGCAGGTGCGCATGACGGATGCCGCTGCCGGGGCCGCCCGCGCGCTCGGCCGTGGTGAAAGCAGCGACCACGCCACCGCGCTCGCGAATGGTGCGGTGCCCGGTGTCGCTCTCAGCGCCGAGTCGCGCGGCGAGTTCGTCTGCGCCACGCTGAGTGCCCCGAGCGGAATCGGACCATTCGCGCTGGTCGGGCTCACGGTGACCGCGGTCTCGTGCGCTCCGGCCGGGGGACTCTGATGCTTCGCTCAATGTCAGCTTGGAGTCGCACGGTGACAGTCTGGCGTCGCGCGGCGACAGCGTGGCTTCGCACGGTGACAGTCTGGCGTCGCGCGGCGACAGCGTGGCTTCGCGTCGGGGCGCCGACGCGGGGGCCAGAACACGGAGCGGGTTCGGTGCTGGCCATCGGACTCCTCGGCGCAACGATGGCCGCCACTGCGGCCCTCATCCCCGTGCTCGTCGCGCTGACCGGAAACGCCCAGGCGCAGGGCGCCGCAGATGCCGCAGCGCTCGCCGCCGCCGACACGGCGTCGGGAGCCCTTCCCGGCGTGCCCTGCGAAGCAGCGAGCCGCACCGCAGAAGGGAACGGGGCATCCCTCACCGCGTGCAGCGTGGACGGCCTGATCGCCGCAGTCGCTGTCGCACGCGAGGTCGTCGGTATGACGATCGATGCGCGGGCGCGGGCAGGGCCACCCGGCGCAGAACCACGCCCGGACGGCTAGTGCAGGAACTATTCGAAGACAGCCTCAAGGTAGCGGTAGTCGACAGCGCTCGGTCGCTCGGGATGGTCGCTTGAATCGAACTCCAGCCCCGAGCCACGCGTATAGACGTAGCTCTTGCCCGCAGTGGCGGGAATCTCCAGGCGAGGACGCGGATCGCCGGAGTCGAGAAACTCGGTGGTGATCGTCTTTCCCTCGAGGGGACCGTCAGTTAACTTGGCCGTATAGGTGGCCGCCGATGCTGTGCCCATGCCTCCATTGTCCTCACCGGCAGAGAAGTGACAAGCCCTCAATTCGGCGAGTACCCGTTTCCTGTGTGTATGGTGTGCCTTGGCCCACACGCGGGCCCCTACCTATAAGAGGAGTCTGGTGCCAGGCACTAAGAAGCTGGTCATTGTTGAGTCGCCGACCAAGATGAAGTCGATTGCGGGCTATCTGGGTGACGGCTATGAGGTGTTGTCCTCTGTCGGACACATCCGCGACCTGATCGAGCCCAAGAACTTGCCGCCTGAGCTCAAAAAGGGGCCGCTCGGCAAATTCTCTGTCGATGTCGACAACGGGTTCGAGCCGTACTACGTGGTCTCCGACGCCAAGAAGAAGACGGTCAGCGAACTCAAGCGTGCGCTGAAGAACGCCGACGAACTCCTGCTCGCCACTGATGAGGACCGCGAGGGAGAGGCCATTGCCTGGCACCTGCTGCAGGTGCTGCAGCCCAAGGTTCCGGTCAAGCGCATGGTGTTCCACGAAATTACCAAAGACGCGATCCTGGCAGCCAAAGACAACACCCGCGACCTCGACACTGCACTCGTCGACGCGCAGGAGACCCGTCGCATCCTCGACCGTATCTACGGCTACGAGATCTCCCCGGTGCTCTGGCGCAAGGTGGGCCCCGGCCTCTCGGCCGGCCGCGTGCAGTCGGCAGCGACCCGTCTGGTCGTCGAGCGGGAGCGTGAACGTCTGGCGTTCGTCGCCGCCGGCTATTGGGATCTCATTGCCCAGCTCACCCCGGCATCCGCGGCCGCAGAGAACTCCTTCTCGGCCAAACTCGTTCGCCTGAATGGCGAGCGCATCGCCTCGGGCAGCGACTTCGACGATTCCGGAAAACTCAAGCCCTCCGTCAAGGCCGTCACCCTCGATGAGGCCGCCGCCGTCGCGCTGACTGCAGCCCTCAAGCAGCCCGGCGTCGCCGTGACCGTCAGCAAGGTCGCCTCGAAGCCCTACCGCCGCAGCCCCGCCGCGCCCTTCACGACCTCGACCCTGCAGCAGGAAGCAGCGCGCAAGCTGCGTTTCACCGCCCGCCAGACGATGAGCGTGGCCCAGTCGCTGTACGAAAACGGCTACATCACCTATATGCGTACCGATTCGCCGTCGCTCTCGAAGCAGGCGATTTCGGCAGCGCGCGCCCAGGCGACGGCGCTGTACGGCGCAGAGACGATTCCGGATGCGCCGCGCGTCTACAAGGGCAAGAGCAAGAACGCCCAGGAAGCGCACGAAGCGATCCGTCCGTCGGGCGACACCTTCCGCACCCCGGCGTCGCTCGCCAGCAGTCTGCGGGGCAACGACTTCAAGCTGTACGAACTGATCTGGAAGCGAACCGTCGCCTCGCAGATGTCCGACGCCACCGGATCGACGGCATCCGTCACGATCGAAGCCGGCCCGACCGGAACCGCTGACCACCCTTCGGCCTCCGGTGCCCGCGCCGAGTTCTCGGCCAGCGGCACGGTCATCACGTTCCGTGGCTTCCTGCTCGCCTACGAGGAGGGCCGAGACGAGGAGCGCAACGCGCCCACCGACCCGACCGAGTCGAAGCTGCCGCCGCTCGCCGAAGGCCAGACCCTCACCCTCGACGAGGTCGAGGCGAAGGGCCACGAGACCACGCCGCCCGCGCGCTACACCGAAGCCAGCCTGGTCAAGAAGCTCGAAGAACTCGGCATCGGTCGCCCGTCGACCTACGCCTCGATCATCTCCACGATCACCGACCGCGGCTACGTCACCCCGCGCGGACAGTCGCTGATTCCGAACTGGATCGCCTTCTCAGTCGTGCGCCTGCTCGAGGACTTCTTCGGCGACCTGGTCGAATACGACTTCACCGCCGAAATGGAGAACGACCTCGACCGGATCGCCGATGGCGAGGCGGACCGGGTCGACTGGTTGACCAGCTTCTACTTCGGCTCCGACAAGCACCGCGGCCTGCGTCAGGTCGTCGACAACCTCGGTGAGATCGACCCGCGGATCATCAACTCGGTCACCATCGCCGACGACATCACACTGCGCATCGGCAAGTACGGCCCCTACCTCGAAGTCATCGATCCTGGTGCCGACCCGGAGGCGACTCCCCGCCGCGTCAACATTCCGCCGGACCTGGCACCCGACGAGCTCACCGCCGCCAAGGCCCGCGAGCTCATCGACGCCCCCGTCGTCACCGACCGCGTCATCGGCGTGAACCCGGCCACCGGAAAAAACGTCGTGGCGAAAGACGGCCGGTTCGGCCCCTACGTCACCGAGGTCGACCCGGAACCGGTCGTTGATCCGGCCGAGACCGCCGCTGCGGCCGCAGCCGCCACTGCGCTGGCCGACGGAAGCGTCGTCGACCCGAAGACCGGCGAGGTCACCGAGGGAAAGCCGAAGAAGAAGGCGCCGGCGAAGAAGGCTGCCGCCGCGGCCAAGCCGCGCACGGCATCCATTTTCAAGTCGATGGATCTCGCGACGATCGACCTCGATACGGCTCTGCGTCTGCTCGACCTTCCCCGAGTCGTCGGTGTCGACCCCGAGACCGGCGCCGAAATTCTGGCGCAGAACGGCAAGTTCGGTCCCTACCTCAAGAAGGGCGTCGACACCCGGTCGCTCACCAGCGAAGACCAGATCTTCGACATCGACCTGGCCGGGGCGATCGAGCTCTACGCGCAGCCGAAGTACGGCGCCCGTCGGGCGTCGAGCGCGTTGAAAGAATTCGAAGCGCCCGACCCCGAGAGCGGCAAGGCGATCAAGATCAAGGACGGCCGCTTCGGCGCCTATGTGACCGACGGCGTCACCAACGCGACGATTCCGAAGTCCGAGACCGTTGAAGACGTCGACTTCGACCGCGCAGTGCAGCTGCTCGCCGACAAGCGGGCCAAGGGACCAGCGGTCAAGAAGGCCCCAGCGAAGAAGGCGCCGGCGAAGAAGGCCGCGGCCAAGAAGCCGGCAGCGAAGAAGGCCCCGGCGAAGAAGGCAGCGGTCAAGAAGACCGGCAACCCCACCGTGTCGGCTGCGACCAGCGCCGCCCGGTCGGCGTCGGCGCAGAAGGCTGCGGCCACGCGGGCGGCCAACAAGGCAGCGGCTGCCGCTGCTGCTGCGGAGACCGCGACGTCGTGACCGGTCTGTTCATCACATTTGAAGGTGGCGACGGGTCAGGCAAATCGACCCAGGCCCGCCTGCTCACCGACTGGCTGGCGGAGCAGGGGCACACCGTGCTCCGCTCCCGGGAGCCCGGCGGAACCGAGGTCGGCATCGAGATCCGCGAGATCGTGTTGCATCACCCCGGAGAGATTGCTCCACGCGCCGAGGCGCTGCTCTACGCGGCTGATCGAGCGCACCACATCGCGACGAAGGTGCGGCCCGCCCTGTCACGGGGCGAGATCGTGATCCAGGATCGCTACCTCGACTCATCCGTCGCCTATCAGGGTGCGGGCCGGGTTCTCGGTGCGACCGAGGTGCGCGACCTCTCGCTCTGGGCCGCCGAGGGGCTGCTGCCGGATCTCACGATTCTGCTCGATCTGGATGAGACGGTCGCCCGCGAGCGTCTCAACGCGGCGAACAAGCGGTTCGACCGTTTGGAAGCCGAGAAGAACGAATTCCACGCTCGGGTGCGCGCCGCTTTTCTGGGGCTCGCCGAGGCGGAGCCCAGCCGGTTTCTCGTGACGGATGCCGCGCAACCGGTCGACACGATCGCCGCGATCGTGCGCGCTCGCGTGGCTGAACTGCTCACGGTGTAGCCGGCAAGTCGCCTGCGCCAACCATTTCGGCGCGGTGTATCCCCACTGGCGCGCGCTCTACCCCGCGCCCACCGGGATATACCGCGCCGAAACTGTCTGCGCGACCGGAGAACTCTGTCAGCGCCGGACGGTACCCTTGAACCATGGCAGCATGGGACGACCTGACAGGGCAGGCCGATGCGATTGCCATTTTTCGGGCCGCCGCCGCGCGTCCCGGCATTGATACCGGCGCAGCCGCAGGCGCATCAGCCGGCTCTTCCGCCGAATCGGCGTCGATGACGCACGCCTGGCTGATCACCGGGCCGCCCGGATCGGGGCGCTCCAACTTGGCATTCGCATTCGCGACGGCGCTCCTCAGCCCCGGCACTCCCGAGGGTGACGAGGCGACCCATCGTCAGGTGAACGCCCGCACGCATCCTGATCTCACCGTGCTCAGCACCGAGGGCGTCATCATCAAGATGGGCACCGTCAAAGAGGTCGTCGCGCGGTCCCAATACTCTCCGTCGATGTCCCGCTACCGGGTGATCGTCGTCGAAGACGCCGACCGCATGGTCGAGCGCACCTCAAACGTTCTGTTGAAGGCTCTCGAGGAGCCGCCGGAGCGCACCGTCTGGATCCTCTGCGCGCCGAGCGAAGCCGACTTGCTTCCGACCATCCGATCGCGCGTGCGTTCGGTGCGGTTGCGGGTGCCGAGTGTCGAAGATGTCGCGGCTCTGCTCGTCAAACGCAATGGTATCGACCTCGAAACGGCTGAGCGCGCCGCGCGCCTGGCGCAGAGCCACATCGGCATGGCACAACGCCTGGCCACCAACGCGGATGCCCGCGACCGCCGCGACGAGACGCTGCGGGCCGCCCTCGGCATCCGGGGAGTGTCACAGGCCGTAATGACGGCCGCCCGGTTGCTGGCGATCGCAGGCGACGATGCCAAGGCTTTCACCGAAGAACAGGATGCCGCCGAGCGCGCCGGCGTGCTGCGCTCACTCGGTGTCGAGCCGGGCGGCACCGTTCCTCCGGGGCTCCGCGGGCAGCTGAAAGCTCTCGAAGACGACCAGAAACGGCGTGCCACGCGAGGCTTGCGCGACGGTATCGACCGCATCCTCGTTGACCTGGCATCGCTCTACCGCGACGTGATGATGGTGCAGCTTGACCGTGAAAGCACCGTGATCAACCGGGAGCTCCTGCCGGAGCTTCGTCAGGCGAGCACCTCGTGCACCGCCGCACAAACGGTGGCAACGCTCGACGCGATTGCCATCGCGCGTCAGAGAATTGAATCCAACGTGGCACCGGCTCTTGCTCTCGAAGCAATGTTGGTGACCGCGATTCGTCGGTGAATCCGCTGCCCGGCGCAACTCAGAGGGCGCCACGAAAAGGAACCTTGCAATGAAACGAACTCGTGCGTTTGCGGCGGTGGCTGCCGCCCTGGCTCTCACCATCGGGCTGAGCGGCTGCGTGTCGCTGTTTCTGCCTGACCCGGCGCCGAGCACCTCTGTTCCGGTCTCGGAGAAGGTCGACCCGGCCCTCGCGCCGTTCTACAGCCAGACGCTCACCTGGTCCAATTGCGGATCGGGCCTGCAGTGTTCGACGGCGAAGGCGCCGCTCGATTGGTCCGACCCGGGCGTCGGAAGCGTCGACCTCGCCCTGGTCCGCCAGCCGTCGACCGACAGCTCCCGCATCGGCTCGCTGCTGGTGAACCCGGGCGGTCCGGGCGGCTCGGGATATGACTTCGTCAAGGATTCCCTCGACTACGCCGTCGACAAGCGTCTGCAGAAGAACTTCGACATCGTCGGCTTCGACCCGCGCGGTGTCGGCCGGTCGACAGCGGTGAAGTGCTACGGCCCGGCCGAAATGGACGAGTACCTTTTTGGTCTTGTCGACGCACCGCGCGGCACGGATGCGTGGATTGCTGAGCAGGAGAAGATCGCCGCTGATTTCGGCGCGGCCTGCCAGGCAAACACGGGTGCCCTACTCGGGGAGGTCGACACGGTCAGCGCCGCACATGACCTGGACCTGCTGCGGGCCGTGCTCGGTGACACGCAGCTTCACTACCTCGGCTACTCGTACGGCACCTACCTGGGCGCGGTTTACGCCGGCCTCTACCCCGACAAGGTCGGGCGTATGGTGCTCGATGGCGCACTCGACCCGTCGGCCAGCAACTTCGATGTCACGCGCACACAGGCGCAGGGTTTCGAGAGTGCGCTGCGTGCCTATCTGAAGGATTGCCTCGCCGGAGAGGACTGCCCGTTCGACGGCACCGTCGACGACGCGATGGGCACCATCCATGCCCTGCTCGAATCGGTCGATGCCAGCCCGATCACGGCCTCCGACGGTCGCCAGCTCGGGTCGAGCACCTTGTTCACCGCCATCATCTTTCCGCTCTACCAAGCCGGCGCCTGGCCGGTGCTCAGCGATATGTTCACCAGCGTGATGCACGGCGACGCCGACACGGCGTTCAAACTCGCGGATGCCTACAACGGACGGTTGGAAGACGGCACCTACTCCGATAACTCGACCGAAGCGTTCACCGCGATCAACTGTCTCGATTACAGCTACAACGACGATCCCGCCGCGATGCGCGCCCAGGCCGCCGAGCTCGCGGCAGCAGCCCCGGTGATCGGCCCGTTCATGAGCTTCGGTGACATCAGCTGTGCAAACTGGCCCCACAAGACCACCGTGGAGCGCGGCGAGATCCATGCGCCCGGCGCTGCCCCGATTCTCGTTGTCGGCACCACGAACGACCCGGCGACGCCATATTCCTGGGCGGTGAGCCTGGCCAAGCAGCTCGAGAGCGGACACCTCGTCACCTATGAGGGTGAAGGTCACACCGCCTACAACAAGTCCAATGCCTGTGTGAATGACACGGTCGACGACTATCTGATCAACGGGACGGTGCCCGCCGCCGATCCGAAGTGTTGATGCGCTGATGTGACGTGCTGACGTGACGTGCGGACGTGACGTGCTGACGTGTACGTGACTCCTCGCTGGATCGGGTAAGCTATCTTCTTGTGTCACCGCGTTCTTCTTCGGAGGAGCGTGTGGATCAAGCCGCCTTAGCTCAGTCGGTAGAGCGATTCACTCGTAATGAATAGGTCATCAGTTCGATTCTGATAGGCGGCCCGACAACTGGTCACCAGCCCTCGCCGGCTGGTGGCCAGTTTTCGTTTAACGAGCATCCCGCGGCGCGCTAGGCTCGCGGCATGACTGACGCGCTTCGCTGGGGAATCCTGGCCACCGGTGGCATCGCCCACGAATTTGCCCACGACCTCGTGCTCAACGGGTTTCAGATAGCCGCAGTCGGCTCCCGGTCGCAAACCGGCGCCGATGCCTTCGCCGCAGAGTTCGGCATTCCGACGGCCCACGCGAGCTATGAAGCCCTGGTCGCCGACCCGAATGTCGACATCGTCTACATCTCCACGCCGCATCCGTTCCACGCCGCGAACGCGGCACTGGCCCTGAACGCCGGCAAGCACGTGCTGATCGAGAAGCCGATCGCTCTGAACGCCGTTGAGGCGCGCCAGATCGTCGATCTGGCCGCGAGCAAGGGACTTCTCGTGCTCGAGGCAATGTGGACCCGGTTTCTGCCGCACATGGTGCGCATCCGCGAAATTCTCGAGGCGGGAACGCTCGGCGAGGTGCGCACCCTGATCGCCGACCACACCCAGAGGCTTTCCGAAGACCCCGAGAACCGCATCAATTCGATGGCGCTCGGCGGCGGAGCACTGCTCGACCTCGGCATCTACCCCCTGTCGTTCGCTCACGCTCTGTTCGGCCAGCCGGAGAGCATCCTCGCATCCGCCACCTTCAAAGAGACCGGCGCGGATGCTCAGGTGGCGACGATCTTCCGCTACTCGGGTGGCCGGATCGCCTCGACCCTCTCGGCCAGCGACACTCGTGGGCCGAACGCGGCGACGATCCTCGGCACCACGGCCCGAATCGACATCGACCGGGTCTGGTACTCGCCGACGACGTTCCGGGTGATCGACAACAACGGTGTCGTGCTCGAGTCGTTCAGCGCCGAGGTCAACGGTCGGGGGATGCACTATCAGGCTGCCGAAGCCGAGCAGTTGATTCGCGCCGGAGCGCTCACGAGCACCATCATGCCGGCCGAGGAGTCGGTTGCGATCATGCAGACCCTCGACGCCGTGCGGGAGCAGATCGGTCTGCGCTACCCGGGCGAATAGCCGCACGGGGGAGGGCCGCGCGGCGCCGGGCCTGCGCCCGGCTCGCGCCGAGCTCGTCGCGGTCAGCTAGACCGCAAGAATTGCGCAACGGTCACCGTGCGCCGCACAGATTGTGCGGCACGCGGTGACCGTTGCGGTTTTCGTGACAGCCGCTCGGAGGGGTCTCCCACCCCGCGATGGCTAAAATATGGGGGTGCAAGAACCTGACCCCGAGCTGACCGGCCGCCCCGACTCCGCGACGCCTGCCGACGCGACACCCGCCGACGCGAGCCCTGCCGACACGACGGATGCCGCATCCGCGTCGACAACCCAGCCGCAGCGTTTGGGATTCCTCGGTTTTCTCAGCCGCCACCGAGTGGCCTCCAGCGTCGTCGCCGGGGCCACCGTGTTCGCGCTTCTGGGCACGGGCGCGGTCATGGCCGGAGCGTCAACCGGATCGCCGTCGGCGTCGTCGGCCGCCGTGACCTCTCCGACGTCCACCCCGACTGCCACGCCAACCGTTCCGCCGCGGGCGGTTCCCGCCGGTGAAGCCGTGGCCAGCAGACTGCGCACCTGCAGCGTCGCCAGCCTCGCCACCGACCCCCGACTCGGCAGCTTCCAAGGGCAGGTCGTCAACGCGAACACGGGCGAAATCCTCTTCGACCGCGGCGGCAGCACCCCGTCGCGCACCGCGAGCGTACTCAAAGTCCTCACCTCGGCCGCGGCGCTCACCGTGCTCGGCCCCGACTACCGGGCCACCACCACGGTCGTGGCCGGCAGCGAGCCCGGCTCCATCGTTCTCGTCGGCGGCGGCGACCTCACGCTGTCCCGCACCAGCACCGGAGACGAATCGACCTACCCGGGCGCCGCGCACCTCGACAGCCTGGCCGACCAGGCAATCGCAGCCTGGAAGGCGAACCCGGCCACCGCCGGCACCCCGATCACCTCCCTCGTTCTCGACTCGTCGTTCTTCGGCGACCCGGGCTGGGAACCCAGCTGGAACCGCAAGGAACTCACCGACGGTTACATGCCTGAGATCACCGCCCTACAGGTCGATGGCGACCGCGACAATCCCTACCGCAGCACGTCGGAGCGCAGCGAGGACCCCGTCGGCCGCGCCGGCGAGGCCTTCGCCGAGCTGCTTCCCGGCTCGGTCAACGTCACCAGGGGCACGGCCCCGGCCGGCGCCGCAGTGCTCGGCACCGTGCAGTCTGCGCCGGTCTCCACGCTCATTCAGCAATCACTGATCGTCTCGGACAACGCGATCGCCGAGATGCTCGGCCGCCTCGTCGCCGTTGAGTCGGGCGCCGGAAACACCTTCGCGGCGATGGCCACCTCAACGGTCGCCGGGCTGAAGCCGTATGGCATCGACACCACCGGCATCGTCATTGCCGACGGTTCGGGACTCAGCGACAACAACGCGGTACCGCCGTCGTACCTCACCCAGCTGTTCATCAAGATCAACGCCCGCGAGGGCAACCTCGGCGTGATCTTCGACGGCCTCCCGATTGCCGGGGAGAGTGGGTCACTCAGCTACAGCGACAGGTTCTCCGGCGACAACTCGGTGGCCGACGGCGCCGTCTTCGCCAAGACCGGGTGGATCGACACCGGGTACACCCTGTCCGGGGTGATTCACGCGGCAGACGGCACCCCGCTCACCTTCGCCGTCTATGCCCTCGGCGACGTAGACGACAGCGCCAAACAAGCCATCGACACGATCACCGCCGGATTCTTCAACTGCGGAGACAACCTGTCGAACAATTGAGTGTTTGAATCAGAGAAGCTTGAGTCGGGAACGAGTGAAGAGGAGCGAACCGTGGCCAGAGCACTGTTCATCATTGACGTTCAGAATGATTTCACCGAGGGCGGTGCTCTCGGCGTCGACGGAGGCACCCAGGTCGCCGCCGGGGTGAGCGAACTCTTGGCGCAGCATCCGCTCTACTACGACAGCGTCTTCGCCTCCCGTGACTGGCATGACATCGACAACGACAACGGTGGTCATTTCGCCCGGGATGCTGCGCCCGATTTCGTGACCACCTGGCCGGTGCACTGTGTGGCCGGCACCCCCGGCGCCGAGTACCACCCGGCACTGGTGACCGACGCGGTCACCTTTCACATTCGTAAAGGGCAGGGCAAGGCGGCGTACTCCATCTTCGAAGGCACGACAGAGGCAGGCGAGAGCGTCGGCGCGCTGTTGACCGCGCGCGGTGTGACGGATGTCGACATCGTCGGTCTCGCGACCGACCACTGTGTGCGGGCCTCGGCGCTCGACGCGCTTGATCACGGCCAGCACGTGCGGGTGTTCACCGACCTGATCGCGGGAGTCGCGGCGACGGCGAGCGAAGCGGCCTTGGCCGAGCTCGCGCATGCCGGCGCGGTGCTTGCGCGGTCTGAAACGATCGTCGACGAGTCGGCTGCCGAGGAGCCGGCTACTGAGGAGACGGCTACTGAGCAGCCGGCCGCGGAAATGCCGGATGCGGCGGTGCCAGCTACTGATTCACCGGACGCTGACTCGCCGGCCGACGATGCCGAGGACGGCGACGAGGAGTGGGCCGGGCACTCCTGATTGACTGGCTGCGCCTCGGACTCGCCTGATGTCCGAATCGTTCAAGACGGGGTGAAGCCCGCTTTGTAGTCTGTCGGTATGAGCATTCACTTCAGTTTCATCGGCCTTGTCGTGGCCGACATGGCGCGTTCCCTCGACTTCTATCGGCGCCTCGGGGTGCCCATCCCGGAGAACTCAGATGCCGAGCCGCACGTAGAAGCGACCCTGCCCGGCGGGCTGCGCCTGGGCTGGGACACCATCGACACGATCAGAACCTTCGATCCTGCGTGGAGCGCACCGACCGGGAGCCACCGCGTGGCGTTGGCGTTCGACTGCGAGTCGCCGGCCGGGGTCGATGCGGCCTTCGCAGACATGGTGAGTGCCGGGTTCACCGCGCATGTCGAACCGTGGGATGCCTTCTGGGGGCAGCGCTACGCGACGCTTCTCGACCCCGACGGCAACTCAGTCGACCTGTTTGCAGCGCTGACCGACTCGCCGGCCAGCTGACCGGGGGTGACACCGGCCAAGGCTCGTACCTCACGGGACAGATGCGGCTGGTCGGCAAAGCCGCCGAGGGCGGCCACGTCGGCGAGGGGGAGGCCCCGCTCGAGCATGGTGAGAGCGCGCTGGAAGCGGAGGATGCGTTGGAGAGTGCGCACCCCGTAGCCGAAATCATCGACGGCGCGTCGGTGAAGCTGGCGCGAGGAGAGACCGAGTCGATCGGCGATGCGACCTGCGGACAATCCGGCGTCGGCCAATTGAAACAGTCCCCGGCTGCGATGGGCGCGGCCGAGGTCGAGAGCGTCGAGGCGGGCGACGATCAGTTGGTCGAGGGTGTGGGCGAGCGTGTCGGCATCCGTTGCCCCGCTGGATTGCAAGCGCTCGGTCATCGGGTCGACGAGTCGTGAGGCCCAGATCGTGTCGAGGGGGATTCGCTGGTCGGTGAGTTCGTAGGCGGCTGTGTGGAGGAGAGCCGGAGCGAAGCCCGGTGCGAATCGGATGCCCGCCGTGGGTCGTCTCGGCACGGCCTGGGCGAACTGGGCGTGAGTGTCTGCTCCGGCGACGATCAGTCGATCGCCGAGCCAGATGATGTCGATGGAGCCGTCGGGAACGATTCGAGTTGCGCCGGCGAACTCCGTCGAATCCGTGCGCCAGAGCGTCGCTCCGGGAACGTGGGACGGGAGCTCGCGGTACATCCCTCAAGTATCCTCTCGGCCGGCCTCGTCAGAAATCTCATGCGCCCCGGCCCACGCGGTACTCTGAAATCACGTCGGCGAGCCGCAGCTACGGGTGCGCTGTCGGATTCAGATCCTTCATATAGACCGCGGGGGTAACGTGGCTGTTTGGTATCTTCAGTTTGACGGGGGGACGCGTCATGTCTGAGCGCAATGCGATGGCTGTGGCCACTGGTGAGCTCTCGAATGCCTTTGAACGTCGTACCAGCCTGTGCCATCCCTTTCTCGCGGTTCTCCCGATTGACGGCGCCGCAATTTCGATGCTCGGGGCACCGTTCGGCATCGAGACGGTGTGTGCGACAAACCCGCAAGCCGCGCGGGTCGACGAATTACAGATCGACCTCGGCGAAGGCCCGAGCTGGGACGCCTTTTCCCGGCGAGCACCTGTGTTTGCCTCCGACCTGACCCAACCTGGCCGATCGGCCTGGCCGATGCTCCTTGCGGCTCTTTCTGCGGATGCGGTCGGTGCGCTGTACGCGTTTCCGCTTGCCGTCGGATCGCTCGAAATCGGGGCGGTCGAGCTGTACGCCGAATCTCCCGGCGAGCTCACCTCGGCGCAGGTCAATGACGCAATAGCCCTGGCCGATCTCGCGGCGGTGCAGCTGCTCAAACGGGCGATGGCTTCGCACGAATTGGATGCACAGTTTGTGCCCGGTGAGAAGGAGTACTCCCGTCGGGTCGAGCATCAAGCAACGGGCATGGTTCTCGCGCAACTGAACGTGACAGCCGCCGACGCCCACATCATCATCCGGGCACACGCCTTTGCGCACGGCAGATCAGTACGTGAAACGGCGAATGCAATTGTCGAACGTCGACTTGACCTATCGTCTCCGAATACCGAGTTTTAGAATAAAGGGTATGGCGTTGAAGACCAGAGAGATTCAGCTCGTCGAGACATTTGTCGCCTTGGCGGATACCCTTGTGGCCGGATACGACATGGTTGACATGTTGCACACGCTGGTCGAGAGTTCCGCGGAGATTCTTGACGCCTCGGCCGCCGGCATCCTCCTGGCAGATGCCGACGGCGAGCTGGAGGTCGTGGCGTCGACTAACGAACGCAGCCTTCTTGTCGAGTTGATGCAGCTGCGTGTCGGCGGCGGACCCTGCTTCGAATGCGTCACGACTGGCAAGCCGATCGCGGTGCCCGACATCGACCAGGTGGGCCCGCGCTGGCCGCAGTTCCGCTCCGCTGCGTTGGAGCAAGGATTCGTCTCGCTTCAAGCCGTTCCTCTGCGACTGCGTGACACGACGATCGGCTCGCTCAACCTGTTCTGGGAGCAGCCCCGGGTGCTCGATCGGGGCGACGTAGATATCGCACAGGCACTCGCCGATGTCGCGACGATCAGCATCCTGCAAGAACGCGCGATTCGGGAGAACGACATCGCGAGGGAACAACTTCAACGCGCCCTGAACAGCCGTGTCTTGATCGAGCAAGCCAAGGGGGTGGTGGCCCACACGCGGAACGCGACGATGGAAGACTCATTCGACCTGATCCGTAGCTATGCGCGCGCTCACCAGTTGGCACTCGGCGATGTCGCCGCCGGTATCGTCGCACGCACGTTGGAACTCTAACCGGCGTCACCTGTGCCGATTGCATGAGACCACCGGTTGCATGCGGTTGCATGAGTACCGGTGCATGAGCAGGCTAAAACAGGCCGACTGTATCAACCGGTAGCGTCAGATTTGATGCCGTTCTATATTTAAGAGAAGCCCCAGACCCCGGCCGGATTGTAACTATTCAAATCGCGAGGAATCGGGAGTCTGGCGATGAAACTTTTTCTTCTTGACAGCAATCCGGCTGTCACCGATGCCGATCCGGATGTTCCGGACGACATCGAGACGGTGGCACCCGACGAGCGACCGGCACATCACAACGACGACTCGAAGTATCGGGCGTGGGAGTTCGACGATGCCGATCGAGCGATGGTTGAAGACCTCAGCTACTGACGTGGAATCGCGGTCACTGCCGCAGCGCGTCCACGCCACTTTGTCACTGAGCTAGCGGCGGCTCCGGCGGCGCCCGATCGGGCGCACGCCCCCTTCTCTTCAACAGCGAAGGAGACCGGGAATGATGCACATCTTCCACACCAGCGGATCGATCCTGACGGGAAGCGATCTGGGTGAGGCGTTGTTGCTTTACGCGAATGCATTGACCACACAGCGCCACAAAGACACCGTGGATATGTTGGTCGTCGATGAGCGAGGACGAACCGCCCACGCCGCTGTCGTCATCGGCTACGGCAGCCCGGTCGCCGGGTTTCCGGCCAAGGGGACGGGGCGCGAGCTCGTCGACCCCGACCGGCTCGATGCATTGTGCCGGCGCACGCGCGATGAATTGATGCCGGCGGGAAGCACGAGCAAGATCGGCGAACGTACGCTCCTCGACTGATGAGAGGAGTCGACCGGCCGTGAGTCAACCAAGCTTCGGGGTGCCCCGCTGAAATGCGCGGGGCACCCCGATACATGGTTAAAGCGTGTTGCCGAGCTTGAAACCCTTCTCCACGTCACCCTCGCGGGTGTACGAGAAGCCGTCGGCGCCGACCGTGACGGCCATCTCGCTCGCGTCGGTGCGCGCCACGATCGGCTGTGGGTTGCCGTCGAGATCGAGCACAAGCGAGGCATCGGTGTACCAGCTCGGCACGACAGCGTTGCCCCACCAGTCGCGGCGCTGGTTGTCGTGCACATCCCAGGTGACGACGGGGTTGTCGGGGTCGCCGGTGTAGTAATCCTGCGTGTAGATCTCAACCCGGTGGCCGTCGGGGTCGGTGATGTAGAGGTAGAACGCGTTCGAGACGCCGTGGCGTCCGGGGCCGCGTTCAATCACATCGGATTTGCGCAGGGCGCCGAGCTTGTCGCAGATGTAGAGGATGTTGTGCTTCTCGTGCGTCGAGAACGCAATGTGGTGCATCCGCGGACCGTCGCCACCGGTGAGGGCGGTGTCGTGCACGGTGTCCTTGCGGCGCATCCAGGCGGCGTAGGTGACGCCGTCTTCATCCTTGATGTCCTCGGTCACCCGAAACCCGAGATCTTCCATGTAGGCACGCGCACGCGGCACATCGGGGGTGACCTGGTTGAAGTGGTCGAGACGCACCAGAGCGCCGGCGCCCATCAGCTCGTAGTGCCAGGACATCCGCTCGACATGGTCGACCTGGTAGAAGAACTCGTACGGAAAGCCCAGCGGGTCTTCGACGCGCACCGAGTCGCCGATTCCGTTGACGAAACCCTCGGAGCGACGCTCGACGCGACAGCCGAGCTCGCGAAAGTAGGCCTCGGCGATGTCGACGTCTTCGGGCGTGCGCACCCGGTAGCTGAACGCGGCGACGGCGGCGACCGGGCCCTGGCGCAGCACCAGGTTGTGGTGGATGAATTCCTCGAAGGAGCGCAGGTAGATGGAGTTCTCGTCTTCTTCGGTGACGACGAGGCCGAGGATGTCGACGTAGAACTCACGCGAGGCGGCGAGGTCGGTGACGACGATCTCCATGTAAGCGCAGCGCAGGATGTCCGGGGGCGCGATGGAGGGGGTGGGGATGGGTGCTGTGGTGCTCATGATGTCTCCTCGTTGAGTATTTGCCGTTGATCGAGGAGCAGCCGGAGGCCGCGTCTCGAGATCTCGCGAGCCAGTCTCTGAACGCGGGTTGCGTTTGAAGATCGACTCGCGTGGTCTCGAGACGGCCCTGGCGGGCCTCCTCGACCAACGAGTTGGCGAGTTCTTGTTTTTTAGTGGGCGCCGAAGCGGGCGGTGTGCACAGCGCCGAGCGTGATGTGCACGGCCTGCTGGTCGGTGTAGAAGTCGATCGAGCGGTAGCCGCCCTCGTGGCCGAGGCCCGAGGCCTTGACGCCGCCGAACGGGGTGCGGAGGTCGCGCACATTGTGCGAGTTCAGCCAGACCATTCCGGCCTCAATCGACTGGGCGAAGGTGTGGGCGCGCTGCAGGTTGCTCGTCCAGATGTAGGCGGCGAGGCCGTACTTCACGCCATTGGCGAGAGCCAGCGCCTCCTCGTCCGTGTCGAACGGGGTGATCGACACGACCGGTCCGAAGATCTCCTCCTGGAAGATGCGGGCACTCGGGGCGACATCCGCGAACACGGTCGGTGCAACATAGTTGCCCTCCGGCAGGCTCTCGGGACGACCGCCACCAGCGAGCAGGCGGCCTTCGCCCTTGCCGATCTCGACGTAGCTCATCACCTTGGCGTAGTGCTCGGGGTGCACAAGCGCGCCGACCTCGGTCTTGGGGTCGTGCGGGTCGCCAACCACGATGTTCTTCGCGCGGGCGGCGTAGCGGGCGCAGAAGTCGTCGTAGATGCTGCGTTCGACGAGGATGCGGCTGCCGGCGGTGCAGCGCTCGCCATTGAGCGAGAAGACGCCGAACAGGGTCGAGTCGATGGCGGCCTCGAGGTCGGCGTCGGCGAAGACGATGGCGGGAGACTTGCCGCCGAGTTCCATCGACATGCCCTTGAGGTTCGCCGCGCAGTTGCGGTAGATGGTCTGGCCGGTGGTCGTCTCGCCGGTGAAGGAGATCAGTGGCACGTCGGGGTGCTTGACCAGCGCGTCGCCGGCCTCTTCGCCGATGCCGTTCACGAGGTTGAAGACGCCGTCGGGCAGGCCGGCGGAGCGGAAGATCTCGGCCCAGAGGCTGGCCGACAGCGGGGTGAACTCGGCCGGCTTGAGTACGACGGTGCAACCGGACGCGAGGGCAGGGGCCAGCTTCCAGCTCTCGAGCATGAACGGGGTGTTCCAGGGCGTGATCAGCCCGGCGACGCCGACCGGCTTGCGGTTGACGTAGTTCACCTGGAGGCCAGGAACCTTGTAGGTGTCGTCCGCCTGAGCCACGATCAGGTCGGCGAAGAAGCGGAAGTTCTCGGCCGCGCGCTGCGCCTGGCCGAGAGCCTGTGTGATCGGCAGGCCGGTGTCGAAACATTCGAGTTCGGCGAGGCGGGCATCCTGCGCTTCAATCGCATCCGCGATCCTGTTGAGGATGCGCGAACGCTGACGCGGCTTCATGCGCGGCCACGGGCCGTTGTCGAAGGCGTCCTTCGCGGCGGCGACGGCGAGGTCGATGTCCTCCTGCTGGCCGGCCGCGGCCGTCGCATAGGTCTGGTTCGACACCGGGTCGAGCACGTCGAAGGTCTTGCCCGAGACGCTGTCGACGAACGCGCCGCCGATGAAATGCTGAATCGACGACGGCAGCCCGTCGGGAATGTAGTGGTTCATCTGTGTCTTTCCTCCATTGGATCAGGCAGATTGGGGGCAGGGCTGAATCAGTAGGCCGTCGCTGCAGCGTTGCCGGTCGGCAAGGGAGCCTCGGCCGGCTGAGCTGCAGACGGATGTTTGTGCTCGGCCTGGTACGCCAACATCGCGTCGAGCGTTGCCGTGCGGTGAGCTCGTGCCGCGAGTTCGATCTCCAGTGTGGGCGCCCCGCCTTCGATCAGTCGCAGCAGGTTTTCGTGTTCCTGCACCGATGCGCGGGACCGGCCCGGCACAAAGCTGAAGGTGGAGTCGCGCAGCACGTTCATCCGGTTCCAGCCGCGGTGCACCAGGTCGAGAATGTGCGGGTTCGGGCATTCCTCGAACAACACGGAGTGAAATTCGAGGTTCAGCTGGGTGAACCGGTGCGGGTCGAAGTCATCGAGACAGGCGATCATCTGTGCGTTGATGACGCGCGCCCGGGCGAAGTGATCGGCGGTGAGGGTTGGCGCCGACAGCGCCGTCGCCGCGCCCTCGACGATGCTCAGGGTCTGCATGGTGTGCAGGTATTCGGTCTCCTGGATCATCGCTACCTGCGCGCCGACATTGCGCTCAAAGGTCACGAGTCCTTCGGCTTCAAGCAAACGAATCGCTTCGCGCACCGGCACGACGCTGACGTCGAGTTCCTTGGCAATCTGACCGAGCACCAGACGAAAGCCGGGCACGAAACGGCCGTCGTTGATGCGCTCGCTGATCCACTGGTGAGCCAACTGGGCCTTGCTGAGGGAAGGCATCAGACACCCGGCCATTCGAGGTAACGCTTCTTCCAGGCCGCGTTCATCGGGAACAAACCGTCGACCGGCTCACCGGCCGCGACCATCTCGGCCACAAAAGCCTCTTCGCGCTCCTGCACGATCGCCGCGTCGACGACTTCTACGACAAGCGCAGGAGGAATCACGATGACACCGTCTCCGTCGCCGACGATCACATCACCGGGCTGCACTGCCGCGCCGCCGCAGGCGATCGTGACGTCGGCGTCCCACGGCACGTGACGGCGGCCGAGCACCGAGGGGTGCGGGCCCTGAGAGAAGGTGGGGATATCGAGGGACGCGACGATATCGAAATCACGCACGCCGCCATCTGTGACGATTCCGGCGGCGCCGCGCACTTGGGCGCGCAGCGCGAGCACGTCACCGACTGTGCCCGTTTCACGCACGCCGCGGGCGTCGACCACCAGCACCTCGCCGGCATTCACCGTATCGAAGGCGCGTTTCTGAGCGTTGAAGCCGCCGCCGTGCGATTCGAAGAGGTCGGGGCGGAACGGCACGAAGCGCAGAGTGCGGGCGCGTCCGACCATCTTCGCGCCGGGCTTGTTGGCGGCGACGCCCTCAATCGAAATGTCGTTGTAGCCGCGGCGGCGCATCTGCACGCTGAGTGTTGCGACGCCGACGCTCAGGATGCGTTCCCGTAGTTCGGGCGTGAGCTGGAAGGCGGGGGCGGATGCCTGCGGTGCGGCGGGGATGGCCGCTGCAGCGAGCCCGGCGGCTTCCGCGCTGCCCCAGGCTTCGGTGCGCTGCAGGTCGTCGACGCTCGGCTTGGTGCCAAAATCGCCGAACGGTTCGGTGCCCGCAGTGATCGTGGTGACCAGACGGCCGCTGGTTGGCGCACCCGGCGCGGTCGGCGCATCCACTTCGACTTCGACGACGTCGCCGGGGCGGGCGACCGAGGATCCGGCCGGGGTGCCGGTGAGGATCATATCGCCGGGCTCGAGCGTCATCAGCTGGGAGAGGTCGGCGACGAGCTGGCCGAACGGAAAAAGGAGGGTGTCGGTGGTGTCTTCTTGCACGAGCGCGCCGTTGACCCAGGTGCGCACGCGGAGGGCGGCCGGGTCGATGTCGATGGAAGGAATGACGCCGGGGCCGATCGGGGTGAAGCCGTCGCCGCCTTTGGAGCGCACGTTCGACCCCTTGTCGGCGGCACGCAGATCGTAGAGACCGAAGTCGTTGGCTGCCGTCACGCCGGAGACGCGCGACCATCCTTCGGCGGGGGACACACGGCGGGTGCGCTCGCCGATGATGAGGGCGATCTCGCCCTCGTAGGCGAGAAGTTCGGTGCCGGCCGGCCGCTCGAGAACCTCGCCGGTGGCGGAGATCGAGGAACTCGGCTTCAGAAAGTACGACGGCTGGGCGGGAATGCGGCCGCGCTGTTCGGCACGCGAGCGATAGTTCAGGTGCACGGCGATGATCTTGCCCGGTGTAGTGAAGGTCTCGTTGCTCATTACGTCCTCGTCGATCGTGGTATCACAAATGATATACGATCTGGCGGTGGTTGCCAAGGATGGTGATCGAGAACCACCGAAATCACTAGGCCATCAGCGATCGAATTCGTAGGCTGAGCCCATGGACTATCGCTTCTTGGGCGCTTCGGGCCTCAAAATCTCTGAAATCACCTACGGCAACTGGATCACCCATGGCTCCCAGGTGGAAAGCGATGTCGCGAGCACCTGCGTTCGGGCAGCGCTCGACGTCGGAATCACCACCTTCGACACCGCCGACACGTATGCCAACGGCGCGGCGGAGGACGTGCTCGGGGCGGCGCTCGCCGGGCAGCGCCGGGAATCCCTCGAGATCTTCACCAAGGTGTACTGGCCAGTCGGGCCGAAAGGGCCGAACGACACCGGCCTCTCACGCAAGCACATCATGGAGGGCATCAACGGCTCCCTGCGACGGCTGCAGATGGACTATGTCGATCTCTATCAGGCGCACCGCTTCGACTACGAGACCCCGCTGGAGGAGACGATTCAAGCGTTCGCGGATGTCGTGCGCTCCGGCAAGGCGCTCTACATCGGTGTCTCGGAGTGGAACGCCGAGCAGCTGCGCGCCGGTCAGGCTCTGGCCCAGCAGGCCGGATTCTCAATCGTGTCGAACCAGCCGCAGTACTCCGCATTGTGGCGGGTCATCGAGGCCGAAGTCGTGCCGGTGTCGAAGGAGCTCGGGATCGCCCAAATCGTCTGGTCGCCGATGGCCCAGGGCGTGCTCTCCGGAAAATACCTGCCCGGTCAACCGGCACCGGAGGGAAGCCGCGCCACGGACGACAAGGGCGGCAAGAACTTCATCTCGCGACTGATGGAAGAACCTGTGCTGACCGCGGTGCAGAAGCTGCGACCGATCGCCGACGACCTCGGGCTGAAGATGTCGCAGCTCGCGATTGCCTGGGTGCTGCAGAACGACAATGTGTCTGCCGCGTTGGTGGGGGCCTCCCGGCCGGAGCAGATTATCGAGAATGTCGCAGCCGGTGGCGTGCGTATCCCGGCGGAGCAGATGACGGCGATCGATGCGGCGCTAGGCGCCGTTGTCGTGCGCGACCCGGCGCTGACGGTGAGTCCGCCCGCGCGGGTCGTCTAACGCTCACCCGCTCAACCCCGCCGAGAACCCGCCGAGTTTGACACTTTCGGTCGAGACACCCCGATGTGCCGGGGATTCTCGACCGGAACGGTCAAACTCGGCGGAGGGGAATGGTGGGCTCTAGTGCTTGCCCGTCGCGAACGCGTAGATCTCGTGCTGATACGGCGCCATGATCGTGCCCGAGATGCGGCAATCGAGCAGATAGACGCCGTCGGCATCCGTGGCCAACCACTGCTCGAACGCATCCAGGTCGTCGAGGGTGTTGATCACGTCACCGTGACCGCCGAGCGCACGGGAGAGCGCGGCGAAGTCGGCCTGCTCGATCATCATCGGGCGGGTATCGAGCCCCATGCGTCCGTACATGTGGATCTCGGCGCCGTAGGCGGCATCGTTCCAGACCACGATTACGCCGCGCCTCGTCGAGCGGATGACGGAGTCGAGGTCGGCCAGCGCCATCAGGCCGCCGCCATCGCCGGTTGTGATCACGAGCGTCGGGTCTGGCAGGGCGGTCGTCGCGCCGACGGCGCTCGGAAAGCCCAGGCCGATGGTTTGGAAGGCGGTGCCGACCATCATCATCCGGTTCGGGGCCGCGACCGGCCAGTAGGTGTTCGCCCAGCCGATGAAATGCCCGCCGTCGGAGACGACGACGCGGTCGTCGGGCAGGAGCTCGGCGAGACGAGTGGCGACCCGGCGCGGGTCGAGCAGGCCGTCGGGCAGGTTCTCATCGCCGGCATCGCGGCGATGCAGCGAGCCGTCGGCGAAGCCGTCGATCGCTTCGCGCCAGCCCGATGCGGCGGCGTCGATGCGGGCGAGGTCGGCCACGATCGCCTCGACGGCGAGGCGGGCGTCGCCGACGATCAGGGTGGTGACCAGCGGATGCGTCGCCTCGGAATCCTCGTCGATCCGGATGACCGTGGTTCCGGGCGCGAAGAGGGAGCCGAAGCTCATCGTGAACTGGTTCATGCTCGCGCCGACAACGAGCACGACGTCGGCGGTGCGCACGAGTGCCATCGCCTCGTCTTGACCGAAGCCGCCGGTGACCCCGAGGTCGAATTGTTGCTTCGGGAAGATTCCGCGGCCCAGCGCGCTCGACCCGGTCACGGCGCCGAGGGCGTCGGCGAGTTCGCCGAGCGCGTCGGCCGCGCCGGACACCCAGGCGCCCCGGCCGGCCAAGATGAAGGGGCGCTGGGCCTGCGCGAGCACGGCCGCGGCGGCATCCGTCTCGGTGGCGGTGGGGGCGAGCGGTGCCGTGAGGCGGAGCTCGGTGGGGAGCGTCTCATCGCCGGCCGGCGCCGCGACCAAGTCGTAGGGGATCGCGAGCACGACGGCGGTGCGGTTGTTCAGGGCATGCTCGAGCGCGATGAGCGTGGTTCGGCCGGCATCGTCGGCGCCGACGGTGAAGGTTTCAGCGCCGAGCGAAGTGGCCAGGGCGACCTGGTCGATGTCCCAGGGGCGAAGTCCCGCGGTCGGGGCCTCGCCGACGACGACGACGAGGGGGATTCCGGCGCGCACCGACTCGGCGAGCGAGGTGACCATGTTGGTGAAGCCGGCGCCGTAGGTGACGGTGGCGACGGCGACACGGCCGGAGGCGCGAAAGTAGGCGTCGGCGGCGGCGACGGCGGCGGTCTCGTGGCGCACGGCGGTGTAGCGCACACGGGTCGTGTCGTCGGTCACCCCTGCGCCGGTGAAGAGGGCGTTGATGAAGTGGGCGTTTCCGTTGCCCATCACGCCGAAGACGTCCGTGACGTGGGCAGAAATGGCGTCGGCGACGCGCGTTGACACAGTGGTCATGGGTGAATCCTTAACGAGTCATATAGCGGGTGTTCTTCCGTATATGTCTCGCGATGCGATTCCCGATCGCTCAGCGCCCCTTTTCCGGGCGCAACGGCCAAAGCCGTCAGACCTGACGATTCTAGGGGTTAATCACGCGAGAGGTCGCAGTCCGCCCCCTCGATCGAGTTCATGGGGGGGGGTCTGCGACCTCTCGCGAGCGTGGGGTTAGTGAACCCGGCGCGCCCGCCTGGTGCCGGCGACGGCACAGGCGCCGGCACCGAGCAGCACGAGTAGGGCGACGAGCCAGAGGGATGCGGCCGGGTTTGTTCCGGTGCTCGCCAACGCAGTGCCGCCAGTTCCGGTGCCGGGGGTCGTTGTGCCCGGGGTAGTCGTCCCGGTCGCAGCGACGGTGAAGGGCAACGTGGTCACGCGACCTGAGGTTTCGCCCACCGCGACGATGTGGTGCAGCCCTGGAGCCACGACCGGAACCACGAACGTGAGCGTGCCGGAGCCGACGCTGTCGGTCTTGACCGTGCCGAGGAAGATGGGGTCGGAATGCAGCGTGACGCTGACGTTCTCTCCCGGGGCGAAGCCGGAGACTGAGACGCTCGCCTTTCCGCCGACGGTGCCCTGTGTCGCGGGTGCCGTCACGGCCGGGGTTCGGGCGGTCACCACAAGATCGACTGCGGCCGAGTCGGAGGCCAGCAGTGTGCTGTCACCGGCGAAATGCGCGATGACGGACGTCGTGCCAGCCGGAGGAGCAGTGAAGCTCGCCGTCGCCCGACCATCGGTCAGGGTGCCGGAGGCGAGTACGAGGCCCGCAGCTGTTGTCACGGTGTAGCCGCCGGTCGCGGCAACCCCGGTGAGGCCGGTCACTTCGATGGTGGCGGACGCGGATGTCCCTTCGACGACGGTCGAAGTCGTCAGGGTTGTCGTCGAGGCGGCCTTCGAGACGGTGAGTGTGCCGGCCGCGCTGAGCGGGATCTCCTGGGGAGTGGCGACGGCCGCGGTGAAGCCGAGCGACCCGAGCGGCGGGTTGCTCACGGCCAGTTCAGCGGTGCCCGAGGCGTCGACCGGTGCGGTGCCGAGCGGTTGAGCCGACGAATCGGTGAAGCTGACGGTGCCGGTGAACGCACGCGCATCCGACCGGCTGACCGTTGCCCGGAGCGTTCCGGGCGAACCGATGCTGGTGCTGGTGGCGTAGGTCGACAACGTCACATCGCTGATCTCGGAGAGTGTGCCCTGGCTGCCGTTGGGTACATAGAGTGTGCCGCCCGCGCGCGGGTCGAAGACTCCGCCGTTCGCTCCAAAGCCGACGGTGGCGAGCGAGATGGGGGTGGCCGCCGAAACGACGGGCGGGATGACCGTGACCTGTGAGCGGATGCGTGAGGGGTACACCGTCGTGACGACGAAGGTGGTTCCGTCGGCGCGCACGCTGATCGATGCCGGCTGCGACGCCGAACTCGCTCCGACTGGCAGCGGGGCGAGCGGTTCAGTGCGCGTGACAATGGCTGATTCCTGGTCGTCGGCGACGGTGAGCCACGACACGGAATTGTCAACGATGCTGGTGATGAGAACCTGACCGGTTGCGGCATTGACCCCGACCCCGACCGGCGAGGCGGCAAGGGTAATGACGCCGAGCACGACCGCGGGAACCGCTTGTGTGTCGATGACGGTGAGGGTCTTGGACACCGGGCTCACGACATAGAGACGGTCACGGTCGTTGTCGATGGCCATGTTCCCTTCTCTGCTTTCGAGGCCGGTCAGCGTCTGCACGACGTTCAGGCGATCCGGGCCGTCAGAGGCCCCGATCACCGACACGGTGCGCTGTCCGAGATGCAGGGCGTATACGCGACCGTCATTTCCGACATCGAGCTGCTGGGGGTTGTCCTCGAGCCCGGTGGTGATCACCGGGGGGAGCGGTGCTCCCGCGCCGATCTGCGACGGGTCAATCACTGAGATGCCCGGGTCGTAGCTGTTGTGAGCCACATAGACGGTGCCGTCCACCGGAGATACCGCGGTGTCGATTGCGGCGTAGGCGCCGGCGGCGCCGAGGGGTATCAGTGTGGCTGCTCCCGTGGACAGGTCGACCTGAGCGACCTTCGGAACCTCAGACGCGACGGCGAGATAGAGCCGATTGCGCGAGGGATCGATCGATCCCAGCGCAAGAGCCCACTCTCCGGTCTGCGCTCTGACGTTCAGAGTCGACGCGACGGCGGTGGTCGTCGCGCTGTTCAACACTGTCGGCCCTGGTGCGGGTGCGGCCAGGGCGGCCCCCGTGCTCAGGAAGCCGAGTGACAGGGTGGCAGCGGTGGTGAGCGCCAGGAAACGCCCTGCCTTGGTCATGTGGAAATGACGGTGGGCATGCGGCATTGAAGGCTCTCCTTTGTCGGGACAACGGCGAGAGGCGACTCAGCCATCGTGCCTCCCATCCTCTCGGAGCGAGCAATCCAGCGCCTCCCCCATTCCGAGGCGCACTGTGCGGGATCTAGTAGCTCGCGCGCGGCGCCTGATCGGGTGGGGTCGCGGACGCGGGCGCGGAGACAGCACGATCGTGAATGTACCTCTGCGCGAGGGCCTCTGAGGAGCGCGCCAGAATCGCGACATCCGCCCCAACGAGCACGAAGTTCGCCCCCGCCGCCAGGTAGCGTTCGGCAGTTTTCGGCGCGAATGCGTTCACCCCGACCGGCTTGCCGAGTGCCACGATCGTGCGGATGCAGTGTTCGACCGCGGCGACGACATCCGGGTGATCCTGCTGACCGAGCAGGCCCAGGGATGCGGCGAGATCTGAGGGTCCGATGAACAAGCCGTCGACGCCGTCGACCGCCGCGATCGACGCCACGTTCTGCACGGCCAGTGCGGTTTCGATCTGCACGAACAACGAAATGGTGTCGTCGGCATTCGCCAGGTAGCCGTCGATGCGGTTCCAGCGTGCCGCCCGGGCCAGGGCGCTGCCGACCCCGCGCACCCCGAGCGGCGGGTAGCGCACGGCGGCCACCATTTCGCGGGCGTGCTCGGCGTCATCGACCATGGGGATGAGCAGGTTCTGCGCCCCGAGGTCGAGCAGCTGCTTGACGATCACCCGGTCGCCGATCGGAACCCGCACCAACGGAACGATCGGGTAGGCGGCGACAGCCTGCAGCTGACTGAGCGTCGACTCCAGGCCGTTCGGGCTGTGCTCGGTGTCGATGAGCAGCCAGTCGAGGCCGCTCCCGGCACAGATCTCGGCGACGAGGGCGCTGCCGGAGCAGACCCACATCCCGATCTGGGGGCGGTCGGTTGCGGCGAGGGTGTCCCGAAAAGTGGGGTCTACTCGAAACGACATGTGATTGCTCCCAGCTGTCCGTAGTCGGCGTGAATGGTGTCGCCCCGTTCGACCCACATCGGGCGCGTGAAGGAACCGGCCAGGATGATCTCGCCCGCCTCCAATCGCGTACCGTGCTGGGCGAGCTTGTTGGCGAGCCAGTAGACGCCGGCGGCCGGATGGTTCAGCACGGCGGCGGCGACACCCGATTCCTCGATGGTCTGGTTGCGGTAGAGCAGCGCCCCGACCCAGCGCAGGTCGACGTCGCCCACTTTGACGGGGTTGCCGCCCATCACCATGCCGCCCATCGCGGCGTTGTCCGAGATCGTGTCGACGATGGTGCGTCCGGGCATTTCGAGGCGGGAGCTGAGAATCTCGAGCGCCGGAATGACGTAGTCGGTCGCGTCGAGAACATCGAACAGGGTGCAGTTCGGGCCTTCGAGCGGCTTGCCGAGCACGAAGGCGAGTTCGACCTCGATGCGCACATTCGAGAAGGAATCGAACGGGATGCTCGCGCCGTTTTCGTAGATCATGTCGTCGAAGATGACGCCGTAGTCGGGCTCGGTGATCCCGGTGGCGACCTGCATCACCTTTGAGGTCAGGCCGATCTTGCGGCCGACCAGCCGGCGACCGGCTGCGATGCCGCGTTCTTTCCACAGGCTCTGGACCGCGTAGGCGTCTTCGACGGTCATCTCGGGATTGCGGGCGGTGAGCCGGGGCACCGTGGTGCGAGACCGGTCGGCTTCGAAGAGTTCGTCGGCGATCTCGGCGATCCGTGAGGGTTCCAACACGTTCAGCACCACTTCCTTGTTGATGGGAACTCGGGCGTCAGCGTCGTGTCGCGTTTTTGTTCGATGCGTTGTTGACCGTTCGCCCGTTGGTTAGATCGTATACGATGCAAGCCCGGATGTTGGTGGTCGCGGTGTGACAACGGTGCCCGTGGACGTTCCGTCGGGGCGCAGCATCCAGCCCACCCGTTTGACGATGTTGAGGGCGATCGCGCTCTCGGTGAGCTCGATGCCGGGAATCTTCTCGACGATGAGCCTCTCGGTTGGCATGACCTCGGCGATCCCGGTGAGCCACATCACGATGATGAAGTTCGTGGGCCCGGTCGTGGAGGCACAGAGACGCACGTTCGGCAGCGAACGGATCGCCTCGGCGGCCAGCTCATGCTGGCCGGCCGGAACCTTGGCAAACCACTGGCAGGTCAGGGGGAGCCCGGAAATCGGCTGAGCGATTTCGGTGCGAAACGACACGGCGCGGCTTGCCAGCATGCGCCCGAGTTGTCGTCTGGCCGTCGCCGGATGCATTCCAGTTTCTCTCGCGATATCGGCGGCCGTCGCGCGTCCATCACGAGCCAGGATCTCGGTGATCGGCCAGGCGGGCGGCGAAAGCTCGACGGGTGGCGTCGCCGTGGTGAGCGGGGCGAGCGCACGAAATCCCGCGATCTGTGTTTTGTCGAGCGCGTTCAACCGCCAGGCGTCGCCGCTCACGTGCAGAGCGGTGCACACCGAGGTTTGGTAGCGGGTCAGGCCATCGATCCGGGAGAGCAGCGGAAAGATCTGGTCGCTGAGCCCGGCCATCGACGGGGTGAGCACGGTCAGCAGGAGATCACGGTTGCGGGCCGAAACATCGACCGAAACGACCTCGGGAATGGCGCAGACCGCGGCGATGACCGCATCCCGCCGGCTCAGCTCGCACTCGATGTCGATGAACGAGAGGCAGCGTTGCGAAGGGGTTCCGATGAGGTGCGTCGTCACCCAGGCACAGCCTGCGTCGCGAAGTCGCCCGAAGCGGGCTGCCAGGGTGGTGGGGTGGCTGTCGAGCACTCGAGCCGCGTCGCTCCAGCTTGCACGCGGCGCAATCTGCAGGCCGTGGATCAGAGCGAGATCTTCTTCGGTCACGTCAAAATCTGCGGATGTCTGCATCATTTCTTGCGATTTTGCATCTGGAATGCAGATTTCGAGAGATTTTTCGGCATGTGCGCAACTTCACCACACAATTGGCGAACCCTGCAAGTGACCAGAATCAAGGAGGAACTGGTGTCAACAACTCTCGACGCCCACGCGATCGAAGCTGACCTGGTGATGCTGCGTCACGAATTGCACCGCTACCCGGAGGTCGGCCTCGACCTACCGCGTACCCAGGCGCGTGTGCTCGCGGCGCTCGAGGGGCTTCCGCTGGAGATCACACTGGGCACGGGATGCAGTTCGATCGCAGCGGTCCTGCGCGGCACGAGTCAGGCATCCGCCTCTCCCCAGCCGAGCAGTCGACCGACGGTGTTGCTCCGCGCCGACATGGATGCGCTTCCGGTGCAGGAACAAACAGGCGTGGCCTATTCCTCCCGCATCGATGGCGCGATGCACGCCTGCGGGCACGATCTGCACACCGCAATGCTGGTCGGGGCCGCACGGGTGCTCTCCGCCCACCGCGACCGGCTCGACGGCGACGTGGTATTCATGTTCCAGCCCGGCGAGGAGGGATTCGACGGTGCCTCGGTCATGATCGACGAGGGCATTCTGGATGTCTCCGGTCGCCGCATCGACGCCGCCTACGGCATGCACGTCTTCTCCGCCCTCGAACCTCATGCCCGGTTCTCGACGAAGCCCGGCATCATGATGGCGGCATCCGACGGGCTGAAGGTCACGGTGCATGGTGAGGGTGGCCACGGATCCGCGCCGCACCTGGCCAAGGACCCGGTCGTCGCCGTCGCCGAGATGGTGACGGCGCTCCAAGTGATGGTGGCGCGGCAGTTCGATGCCTTCGACCCGGTCGTTGTGACGGTGGGGCTCTTGCAGGCGGGAACCAAGCGCAACATCATTCCCGACAGCGCCTACTTCGAGGCGACAATCCGCTCGTTCTCCCTCGTGTCGCAGGTCACGCTGCAGAGTGCGGTTCCGCGACTGCTCAAGGGAATCGCGTCGGCCCACGGGCTCGACGTCACCGTCGAGTACATCACYGAGTATCCGCCGACGGTCAACGACGTGTCAGAGGCCGAGATCGTCGAGGGCATCGTGACCGACGTTTTCGGCGCCGAACGGTACTCCCGTCTCGCGAAGCCGATGGCGGCATCCGAGGACTTCTCCCGCATTCTCGAGGCGGTGCCCGGCGCGTTCATCGGCCTCGGAGCCATCCCCGTCGGCGGCGACCCCCGGACCGCGGCGTTCAACCACTCACCTTTCGCCACGTTCGACGACAGCGTGCTCGCCGACGGCGCAACGCTGTTCGCCGAAATCGCCGATCGGCGGCTGGCGCAGCTTCTCACCCGCGCACCGGCCGACCTCGCGTCGGCCAACCTCCCACCGGCCAACCTCCCACCGGCCAACCTCCCACCGGCTTGACGCGCACCTCAGCGATCGACCTCGTGCTCACGCACGATCATTCCGTCCACTCAGAGAAAGTAACCAGATGACTAGCACCACAGCCGTTGCGCCGTCACCAGTTCAACGTCAGAAGCAAACCAGAAAGACATTGGTCGGCACCGGAATTGGAAACGCCCTCGAGTGGTACGACTGGCAGACCTACGCCACGTTCGCGCCGTTCTTCGCGACCCAGCTCTTCAACTCCGACGATAAGGTGAGCGCCATGCTCTCCGCCCTGGCGATCTTCGCCGTGGGCTTCGTCGCTCGCCCGTTCGGCGGGCTGTTGTTCGGCTGGATCGCCGACCGGCGCGGCCGCAAGTTTGCGCTCACCTTGGCTGTCGGTATCGCCTCGTTCGGCAGCCTGCTCATCGCGGTGACCCCCACCTTCAACAGTGTCGGAGTTCTCGCCTCGGCCATGCTGCTCGGGGCACGCCTCATTCAAGGTCTCGCCCACGGTGGTGAGATGCCGTCGGCGCAGACCTACCTGACCGAGTCTGCACCGAAAGAAAAACGGGGTCTGTGGTCGAGCCTCATCTACTTCTCCGGCATGCTCGGCATCCTGTTCGCGACATTGCTCGGCGCCGTGCTCAATATGGCACTCAGCGAAGAGGCCATGCTCGCCTGGGGCTGGAGGGTGCCGTTCTTCCTCGGTGCCATCCTCGGCGTGTATGCGCTGGTGATGCGCGCACGTCTGCATGAGACTGAAGCTTTCAACAAGGTCGAGCTGGCCGTGCGCAGGGAATCGATCTGGCCGCAGGTGCTGAAAAACAAGAAGCAGGCGCTTCAGGTGATCGGCCTCACCGTCGGCTTCACTGTCTCGTTCTACGTCTGGGGTGTCACGGCCCCCGGCTACGCGTCGACGGCATTCGGGATGGATCGTGGCCAGGCACTCTGGGCCAGCGTCGTCGGTAACGTCGTTTTCTTGATCGCCCTCCCGCTCTGGGGAATGCTTTCCGACCGCATCGGGCGTCGCCCCGTGCTCATGATCGGCACGTTCGGCGCGGCCGTGATGTTCTTTCCGATGATGGCGCTCCTGCGCGAACAGCCGTGGCAGCTTGCCGCCTCGATGAGCGTCATGCTGCTCTTCCTGGCCGCGTGCGCGTCAATTGTTCCCGCGTTGTACGCCGAGCTGTTCCCGACTCGCATCCGCACCGTCGGCACTGCAATTCCGTATGCGCTCTGTGTGGCGATCTTCGGCGGTACCGCCCCGTACCTGCAGGCCTGGTTGAGCTCGATCGGCGTCAGCGTGCTCTTCTCCGTCTACGCGGTTCTGTTGCTGCTGGTCAGTACTGCGGTGATCGCGTTCACCCTGAAAGAAACCAAGGGTAAGGACCTGACGGAGGTGTAAACCTCGGCTGTGCATCCCGCGAATCGAAAACCACCGCGCTCGGTGAGTACCAGCAGCGCGGTGGTTTTTTGATCTGCTCCGGTTGATTGATCTCACTCTCGCTCGACGTACCAATGAAGTACAGTCGGCCTGGAGGGGGATGGGGCCGATGAAGGGTGCAGACCGATGACTCGAGAAAACAACAACTCGCCGGGCAACGCGGCGGCCGCTGGCAACCCGGGCCGGATGCATTCCGTCTCAACGGAAACCACGCAGCTGATCGATTTGGTGCTCGACTACTCGCGCCGCCGAATGCTGTCCAGTGACACCCCGCTCGACAAGCCGGAGTCCGAAGCCACGCTCGACCGGCTCGCCGCCGGAGCACTCACCGAGGGCGGCATCGGCGCCGAGCGGGCGCTCGCGCTTTTCGAGGATGTGCTGGCGCCGGCCTGCATCACCACCGATCATCCGCAATACCTCTCGTTCATTCCAACGGCTCCAACGAAGGCAGCGACCGCATTCGACCTCGTCGTGTCGGCCAGTGCCGTCTATGGCGGGTCCTGGTTGGAAGGCTCTGGCGCGGTCTATGCAGAGAATCAGGCGCTGTCGTGGCTGGCGAACGAATTCGGCCTCCCCGCGACTGCCGGCGGAGTCTTCGTGCAAGGTGGCACCCTCGGAAACCTCTCGGCCCTCGTCGCCGCTCGCGACCACGCCCGGCGCGCACGCCGGGAAATCGGGGCCGCGATGCCGACCCGCTGGGCTGTCGTCTGCAGTGCCGAGGCGCACTCGTCGATCGCATCCGCTGCCCAGGTCATGGATGTGGATGTCGTGCCCGTTGCTCCGCGCGACTCCGGTTCCCTCGGCGGCGAGGCCGTTCGGGCGGCGTTGGAGGAGTATGAGGGATCGGTGTTCGCGGTTGTCGCGACCGCCGGTTCGACGAACTTCGGCATCGTCGATGACGTGGCCTCAATCGCCGCGTTGAAGGGGGAGTTCGATTTCTGGCTGCACGTTGACGGCGCCTACGGCTTGGCGGCGATGCTATCCCCGCTGGCGCGGCCGCTGTTCGCGGGAGTCGAGCACGCCGACTCGGTGATCGTCGACCCGCACAAGTGGCTGTTCGCTCCATTCGACGCCTGCGCCCTGATCTACCGCGACCCGGAGGCCGGACGCAAGGCGCACACACAGCATGCCGAGTATCTCGACACGCTCACGCAGATGTCCGATTGGAGCCCGTCGGACTACGCGGCGCACCTCACCCGTCGCGCCCGGGGTCTTCCGCTCTGGTTCTCACTGGCCACCTATGGCGCCGGCGCCTACCGCGATGCAATTGGTGCAGCACTCCAACTCGCGCAGCAGATCGCCGAGGAGATCGAGCGCCGGCCGCACCTCCGTCTCGTGCGCCGGCCGCAACTGTCGGTGGTGGTGTTCGAACGAGACGGATGGCTGCCGGCCGACTACGAGGCGTGGTCGGCCCGGCTGCTCGGCGAGCAGCGCGCGTTCGTGACGCCCAGCTCGCATGCCGGTCGCACGAACACGCGTTTCGCCATCGTGAACCCGCTGACGACGTTCGAACAGCTCACGGGCATCCTCGACACGATGTGAAGGCCGGGCACCGCTCCGAACCGCCGCGCGCCGATAGTCTGGCGTTCCGAGTGCGAAAGAGGAGCGATGCCGAAGATCGTTGATCATGCCGAGCGCCGCCGGACGATCGTCCAGGCGACCTGGCGACTGATCGCCACCCAGGGCATCCGCGCCACCACCATGCGCGAGATCGCCCGTGAGGCCGGCGTCGCCAACGGAACACTGGTGCCGTATTTCACCGATAAGGATGCGATCCTGACGGCAGCCTTCGAGCACGTGTTCGCTGCGACCAACGATCGTTTCGCCCGGGCCCGCTCGAATCAAACCGGGCTCGCGGCCTTGCGCGTGATGTTGATCGAGATCTTCCCGCTCGATGGGGAGCGCCTGCTTGAGGCGCGGATCGTTGTCGCGTTCTGGGAACACGCCGCCACTGACCCGGCGCTGAACCAGTTGCACCAGAACACGATGGCCCGCTGGCGCGCCGAGATGCTGGGGTATCTCGAGGAGGCGAAGCGGGAGGGCCAGGCCCGATCTGATCTCGATACCGGTCTCGTGGCCGACCAGCTGATGGCCATGCTGAACGGAGTGCAGGTGCTCACCGTCTTGTCGTCAGACCTTGGCGCCGCCGCACGCCTGACAGCGATGCTCGACGACTTTCTGACACGTCTGAACTGAACTGAACTGAACTGAACGCCCACGCACCGACATGACCACACAGCGACATGATCGGGCGGCCAGTGCCGCCCGGTCATCGTCTGACAGCGAGTGAGCTCTTAACCCTCGCAACCCGCACATGCACAGTCCGCGCTGTCGCCGCCGCTGTGATCGCAGGCGCACGCGCTCGCGCCATGGCCGGCCGAGGCAGACGCCGGCACGTTCAGAGCGGGGTTGCGACCGAAGAACCCGTAGGGCTTGAGCGTGAACTTCGCGTAATCGACGGGCATCACCGGCCAGTCCTCGACGCGCGGGAAGTGCGTCGGGCCGAAGGTGTGCCAGAGCACGATGTCTTCACCGTCAATGCTGCGATTCGCCGCGCTATAGCGGGGCAGGCCGTCGCCACCCGGGTTCTGGTTGGGCAGGTCGCCGGCCGCATAGCGCTCGGCGGGGGAGTACCGGGTCACCCAGAGGTGCTTGCGGGTGAAGCCGGCACGCTGAGCAATGACAGAGTCGTCGGCGGCGAGCAGGGTCGGTGTTCCCTGGGCGAGCAGCTCATAGCCGACCGGGTATCCGAGGCGGTTCGTCTTCTCGGTGTTCACGACATGCCAGGCGCGGCCGACCGAGGGCTGTGCGTCGCGCGCGCCCTCCGACTCGACCCGCAGTCGTGTCGTCTTTTTGGTGAACGCATTGCCGTACGGGTTCGTGTCGCTGATCGGCAGGCGCACGGCATCCACCTCGTTGACGGCATTCGACAGACCGTCGACCATCATGTCGAGGCGGGCACTGAACAGGTGCTGGTGGTACGGAGCACCGAGGCCGGGCGCCACCTCGCTGGCGAAGTCGCCGGCTTCGGGGTCATACGCCGAGGTGAACAGCACACCGGTCAGCTTGGCCTCGCACTCGATGGTGCCGTCGAGGTAGAGGTACCAGTAGAAGCCGTAGTCGTAGTTGCCGACGGTCGTGAAGAAGCTGATCACCAGGCGGCGCTGACGACGCACCTCCTCGACGCCGGTGTAAATGTCGGTGTGTTTCCACAGGGTGCCGAAGTCTTCCTCGTGCATGCAGATCGCGTTGGGGATGACATGCGGGTTGCCGAGCTCGTCGGCGAGGGTCGCGTCGAAGTAGTGAATCTCGCCCAGGCAGTCACAGCCGAGCTTGAGCGAGTTCGCGTACCGACCGTAGATGTACTCGCCGGTGTCGAAGTAGTTCTGCCAGAAGCGGGTCGGTGACGGGTCGCCGTAGGGCACCACCATCTCCGAGATCGAGGCGCGGTAGATCACGTCGCGCTCCTCGCCGGCATCCGCATCATTGAAACGGATGCGACGCAGCACAAGACCCTCGCGGGCGTCGAAGCCGACGCTGAACCGCCAGTTCGCCCAGGTGACTTCCTCGCCCTCAACGGTGAAACTCGGCCCCTCGGGCTGGGTAATCGAGATCGGTTTCAGCGTGTCGAGGTCCGGCCCGACGACCGCGCGATCGTTGAAGTTGCCGCCCTCGGCGGGGATCGGGTAGACCTTGTGGTCGATCAGGTCGAACATCTTCTGGTCGATCATGTCGACGTAGGCGCACAGGCCGTCGACGGGGTGCGCCCAGCAGTGGTCGCCCTCATACTGCTGCATGAAGGCGAGCACACGGATGATCCGGCGGCCCTTCTCCTCAGCGAAGCCGTAGTTGCCGGCGGAGAGGGGAGCGAGCGCAACCTGATCATGCGTGATGCCACGTTTGGCGAGGGCTGCATGCCAGTCGGGTTCGTTGGCCAGGATGCCGTCGATGGAGCCGAACTCCTCGTCGAGGATGGCGACCTGACCGGTCTCGCCGTCGATATCGAAGACGGAGATCTGCCCATCGCCAAGTGACACTCGCGCATCGAGCGCGATGCCCGTCGCCTGGTCGAGGAGCACGGCACGCAGAATGCGCGGCAGTTCGCCACCGCTCAGAACAGCTGCTTTGTCTGGTTCGTCGACGCCCAGATAGACAAAGCGCGTGGTGTCGCTGACATGGCCGGCCGCCGAGAGGAGACTGCGCGCCGTCACGATTTCTTCGGCCTGCAGGCTGGCCAATGGGTCGGCCGGTGCGGGCAGTGACGCCGGGGTGCCGGCATGTAGCGCTGCGTTCGGTGACGTCGTTGTCATGTTTCACTCTCTTCTCTGTTTTTTCCCTACGGTTGTAGGGTAACTTAGGTCAACTCCACAAAACAAGGAAGTTCTGCATGGAAGTTGCGCTACACGTGTGCATGCTGATCTCGGCACTCGCCTGCACGGCCTGCGGGGTGCTCGGGCCTCACCGGGCCTCTGTGTCCAGCTGGCTGGGGCAGGCGATCATGGTTGCGGCCATGCTCGACATGTCGGTGCCCGGCGACTGGTTGCCACCTCTCGTCTGGTCGGCGCTGCTGATTGCGGCTGGCATGTATGGGGCGGCGCGGCGGCGCTGGTCGGTTCCGAACCCTGGCTCGGTCTGCGCGTCGCTGGATCTGCACCGCGCGCTGACGTTCGTGGTGGCTGGGGGGCTGATCCTGGTTCTCGCCGGTCCCGCCGGTCCCGTCGGTTTCGTCGGTGCGGGGCGCTCGCCGGGTGGGCATGCTCATGCTGGAGCGCACGGCGTCGGCGGGGCGACCGGATGGCTGCTGGTCGGCGTCCTCGGCCTCCTCGTGCATGCCGCGTGGCTCGTTGTCCGCCACGCGCGGCGCACGCGTCGCCGGCGGTCAAGCGCTCTTGAAGCGGCGAGTCTCGGCGTGATGCTCGCCGCGATGGCCGCGTCGGTGCTGTAGCCGTGCTGTGGTCGGAGTTGTTAGTGCGAAGCGGTGAGGCCGACGAGAAGTCGGTCGAAGCTGTCAAGAAAAGCGCTCGCGCGGGCCGGATTGCGGGACGTTTCGATCCCTGCGTCGCGCAGGCTCCCGGTGAGAAGTGTCGCGGTCGACTCGACGTCGATGCTCGCATCGATCGCACCGGCCGAGACGGCATCGCGGAGCTGCTCACAGAATGCGTCGAAGAACCCCTGGGAGCCGATGCCGCGTTCGGCACGGAAGCCGACCAGATGGGGTCCGGAAATGTTGTAGAAGGAGCCGAGCCGGGGGTCGGTCGAGAACTCGAGCATCGCCGCCGCGTACGCGAGAATCTTCGCGTTCCAGGTCTCCGCCGACGAGGCGCCCTGACGAGCTTGTGCGAGAAGAGCGCTGCCGACCGCGTTGTACGTGTCGCGCAGCAGGTCGTCCCGGCCTGCCGGGTAGTGGGCGTAGAGCGTTGCCCGCGACATCCCGCTCTCGGCAGTGATCCGATCAATGGTGGCGGCGGCGAGGTCACCGGTCGAGACCAGGTTCACGGTCGCTGCGATGAGATCCTCGCGCACGCGTTGCTGTCGGCGCTTGCGCAGTGGTGTCCGCGCAGCAGTCGTCATGAGTTCCCCTTTTCTTCTCGGTCGGTTAATGCAATCCTATTTCCAGACTTCCATTCTGTAAACAAGAACGTGAGTATGGTTTTTTGGGCTCCGGTTGAGCGTCACAGGTGACGCCGGTTCAGGGCGGCTCACGACGAAAGGATCACCGCATGGTGTTTGACCAGATCGCAGCACGGGAGACCGCGCGAGCCGCTCTGTCCCACTTCGGAATCGATGACGAGGCAGAGATCACCTTCGTCAAGTACCGCGAAAATCATGTCTTCCGGGTCGCTCCCGCCGACGGCGCCGCGGTGGCTCTCCGATTGCACCGACCGGACTATCGCAGCGACCGGGAGATCGAGAACGAGCTCGAATACATCTGCGCGCTGAAGGAGCGGGGGCTGCCGGTCGTCGAGATCGTTCCGGCGACATCCGGTGCCCTCTGGAGCCGGGTCGACTGCAACGGCCACTCACGGCGGGTGTCGGTGCAACGCTGGCTTGAGGATGCCGCGCCCGTCGGCGACGTGGCGGCGGCGTTCGACGGCCTCGACCAGACCGATGCCGCGACCTTCGCCCAGATCGGTCGGCTGCTCGGCACCGTGCACAACGATTCCGAGGCACTCGGTCGCCCGGCCGGGTTCGAACGGGCGCCGTGGGATCTGGACGGTCTCACCGGGAACCAGCCCCTCTGGGGTGACCCGACACAACTCCGCACGTTGAACGATGCCGAACGCGCGATCCTCCGGTCGGCGGTCGCCCGGGTGCGCGCCGAACTGGCGACGCTCAGCGTCGATGCGCACCACTACGGCGTGATTCACGCCGACCTGACGCCCGAGAACATCCTGCGCGACGCCGACGGTCTGGTCATCATCGACTTCGACGACTTCGGTGAGGGCTGGTACCTCTTCGACCTGGCCACGATCCTCTTCTTCTACACGCACCACCCGCGCTTCGAGGAGTACCGCAGTGCACTTCTCGACGGCTACAACGCGGTCCGCGAGTTGACCGCCGCGGAGCTCGCGGCCTGGGACGCGATGTTGCTCGCCCGCGCATTCACCTACCTCGGCTGGGCCTCGGACCGGCCAGGCGATGAGGCAGCCGACCACATTGAAACGGATGTCGCCCCCTGGGTCGTGCACTGCGCATCCGTCTATCTGGCCGGCGAACCACTGCCTTGGGGCCGGCCCTGACTCGGCCGGCGCCCTCACCCTCACTTTTCGCTCTCACCGCCGGCGACGGCAGCAAAGGACCAACCCGATGACACACGATCTCCTGCAACGCCGGATCGCGACCCTGGGCCCGCACTCGCCCCTCTTCTATAACGAGCCCATCGAATTGGTTTCCGCCGAGGGGGTGTGGATGACCGACGTCGCGGGCAAGCGCTACCTGGACACCTATAACAACGTGCCGCACGTCGGGCACTGCCATCCCCGGGTGATCGAGGCCATGCGCGCGCAGGCGTCGACGCTCAACATCCACACCCGCTATCTCAACGACCGGGTCGTCGACTACGCCGAGGCGTTGCTGGAGAACTTCGAGCCGAGCCTCGACCGCGTGTTCTTCACCAACAGCGGGTCCGAGTCGAATGAACTCGCATTCCGTGTCGCCACCCAGCACACCGGCAACACCGGCGTGCTGGTCTCCGACTTCAGCTACCACGGCAACACGGCCTATCTCGCTGGTTTGACCACGGGGCTGACGGCGCACGAAGGGCTGGGCGAGCACGTGCGCACGATTCATATTCCCGACACCCTCAGCAGTGCGCTCGGTGACGAAGAACTTCTCGCCACGAGCCTGGCCGAGGTTGACGCGGCGATCAGCTCACTTGTCGCCGCCGGGCACGGCGTCGCCGCGGTGCTCGTCGACTCCCTGTTCTCGACCGAAGGGCTCTGCCACACACCCGACGGCTACCTCGCCGGGGTCGCCGAGCGGGTGCGGGCGGCGGGCGGACTCGTCATCGCAGACGAAGTGCAGTCGGGTTTCGGGCGCACCGGTTCACACTTCTGGGGCTACCAGCGTCTCGGGATCGTGCCCGACCTGGTCACCCTCGGCAAGCCGATGGGCAACGGTCATCCGCTCGGCGGCGTCGTGACGACCGAGGCGCTTCTCGATGAGTTCGGGCGTCGCAACATGTACTTCAACACCTTTGCCGGTACTCCGGTCTCGGCGGCGGTGGGGCTTGCCGTGCTCGACGTGATGCGTGACGAAGATCTGATGAACCGGTCCGCCCAGCTGGGTGCCCTCATCAACCAGCGACTGACCGAGATCACGAGCCACTATGACCGGATCGGTCCGGTGCGCGGTGCCGGCCTCTTCTTCGGCTTCGAGCTCTACAGCGATGCCGGCCAGAGTCAGCCGGATGCGGCGCTCACCCGGGCGATCGTCGAAGACATGCGTGAGCGCGGCGTGCTGATGAGCAAGATCGGTCCGAACGATTCGGTGTTGAAGATTCGCCCACCGCTCGCTTTTCAGAGTGAGCACGCCGAGCTGCTCCTGCGGGAGATGGAGGGAAGCCTGGCCGGGCTCCTGGGCTGAGGGAAGCGGCCAGTCGAGCCGCCTCGTTCAGCAGAGGGTCAGGCTAGCTCGGGTGCACGCTCGAAGAAGCGAGTGCGTTGTTCGAAGGCATGACCGACCTGGAGCAGCAGGAGGTCGGCGCCGTGCGGAGCCACCAGTTGCAGGCCCACCGGAAGGCCCGACGGGGTGAACCCGGCTGGTATGGCCAAGGCCGGGACGTCGGCGGCGGAGATGACGCTGGCCGAGCGCATCCAATCGAGGTACGTGTCGAACTTCTGGCCGTCGATGCTCCCGGGATAGCGCCACTCGCCCGGGAAGGGCAGGCACTGCGACCCCGGGGTGAGCAACAGGTCGAATCGGCTGAAGTATTCGCGGATCCGGCCCTCGAGCCGGGTGCGGGCCAGGGCCAGCTCACGGATGTCTGCCCCGGTCTGTCGGGTGCCGAGGCCCACGTTCCAGAGCATCTCAGGTTTCACTCGCGCAGGGTCGCCCCGCACCAGATCACCCCAACCGAGTTCGAAGTCGAAGGCTCTGGTCTGGTTGAACACGAAGTCGGCGTCGGAGAGATCGGGCGCCGCCTCTTCGATGTGCAGACCGAGCTGCTCGAATTCGCCGAGGGCGGCCAGGAAGACCGAGACCACCTCCGGTTCGACGGGCAGGCCGAGTCCGAAGTCGACGGTCCAGCCGATGCGCAATCCCCGAAGGTCGCGCTCCAGCGGGGCGGCAAACGACGCCTGATCCTCAGCGAGAGACAGGGGGCTCCGGGCATCCGGGCCCGACACGACCGACATCGCCAGGGCAACATCGGCCACTTCGCGGGCCATCAGGCCGGCGCGTGCGAGCCAGGCCCACGAGTTCGGAGTGACGATCGGGATGCGCCCGCGCGACGGCCGCAGACCGACAACATTGCAGAACGCAGCGGGAATGCGCACCGACCCGCCCATGTCGGATCCGTCGCCGAGCGGCTGGATTCCTGCGGCGAGTGCTGCGGCGACTCCGCCGCTGGAGCCCCCGGCGCTCCGCGAGAGGTCGTAAGGGTTGTGCGTCGGGCCGAAGAGGTCGTTGAAGGTGTGCGCGCCGGCGGCGAACTCCGGAACGTTGCTCTTGCCCGTGCTGACCACCCCCGCTGCGCGCAGCCGTTCGATCACGACATCATTGGTCGCGGGTACCGAGCCGGCGAGCAGCGGTGAGCCCCAGGTGGTCGGCATTCCAGCGACGTCGTTGGTGTCTTTGTGAGTCAGGGGCAATCCGTGCAGTGGCGGGAGCACGGCCCCCGACGCCTGCCGCTCATCGGCGGCGGTGGCCTCGGCGAAGGCCCGGTCCCGGTCTTCGTAGATGATCGCGTTGATGGCCGGGTTGACTCGGTCGATGCGGTCCCAGTGCGAGTGCAACGCTTCGCGGGCCGACAGCGCGCCGGTCGCGATCATCCCGGTGAGCGCGCGAGCCGAGAGCCGAGTGAGGTCGTCGCTCATCTCCACAGACCCTTCATTGCGCGCTGTGATGCGGGCACTACTGTGTGACCGGAATTCACAGTGAACTATACGCACAGTTCGGCTCGCGACGCAGCGTCCGATTGTGCACGAGTTCAGGGAATGTGCGTCAACGTGAGTGGCTGGGTGAGCGCGGCCCGGCGGCGAGCCACGACAGGGTGATCGCCGCCCCGCAAGCCGGCGGGGCGGCGATCGTCACATGCAGCCGGTGACAGATCTAGCCGCTGATCACCTGCGGCACACCGAGCGCCTTGAGGCCTTCGACACCGAACTCAAGGCCGTAGCCGGACTGCTTCGCCCCGCCGAACGGAACCATGGGGTGGATGGTGCCGTGCGAGTTGATCCACACGGTTCCGGTCTCCAGGCGGGCCGCGATCTCGCGTGCCTTGTCGAGGTCTGACGACCAGACCGAACCGCCGAGACCGACATCGAGGCTGTTCGCCAGCGCGATGGCTTCGTCGATGTCGCTGTAGCGGATGATCGGCAGCGCCGGGCCGAACTGCTCCTCGACGACCAGGGCGTTGTCGTGGTCGATGTCGGCGATCAGCGTGGTGGGGTAGAAGTATCCGGGCTGCTCGGCCACGGGGTTGCCTCCGATGAGAACGCGAGCGCCAGACTCCTTCGCGCTCTCGACCAGGCGGTGCACGATGTCGTACTGGGCCTTGTTCTGCAGCGGGCCGAGCACATTGTTCTCATCCAGGCCGACGCCCATCGGAATGGCGGCGGCGAGAGCGGTGAGAGCCTCGCAGACCTCGTCATAGATGTCGTCGTGCACGTAGAGGCGCTTCAATGCGGCACAGGTCTGGCCGGTGTTGATGAACGCGCCCCAGAAGAGTCCCTCGGCGATGGCCGCCGGGTCGGCGTCGGGCAGCACGATGCCGGCGTCATTGCCGCCGAGCTCAAGAGTGAGGCGCTTCACGGTGTCAGCGGAGCTGCGGATGATTGCCTTGCCTGTGGCGGTCGAACCGGTGAACATGACCTTGCCGATGGCCGGGTGGCTCGACAGGCCGGCGCCGATTTCGCGGTCGCCCGACACGACGGTGACGAGGCCTTCCGGCAGTACCTGGTTCATCACCGCGACGAGAGCGAGCACGCTCAGCGGCGTGTATTCCGACGGCTTGACGACAACGGCGTTGCCCATCCGCAGTGCCGGGGCGATCTGCCAGATGGCGATCATCATCGGCCAGTTCCACGGTCCGATCGCGCCGACGACACCGATCGGGCGATAGTGCAGCGACGCCTGGGCGGGGCCGTCGTCCAGAACGACTTCGGTTTCCAGCACCGTCGCGGCCGCAGTGCGCAGCCAGGCTGATGCCCCACCGACCTCGAAGCGGGCGTTCGGGCCGTTCAGCGGCTTGCCCTGCTCACGGGAGAGCAACTCGGCCAGCGGCTCGGCGGCGGCGTCGATCGCATCCGCGACCCGCTGCATCGTCTCACTGCGAGCGGCGTGCCCGAGTGCGGCCCAGGCCGGCTGAGCGGCGACGGCCGCGGCGACAACACGGTTGAGGTCCTCGACGGAGTGCACGGGGGCCGAACCAACGACCGCGCCGGTGGCCGGATCGAGAATGTCGCGGGTGGGTCCCGACGACGGAGTGATCGTCGCCAGAAGGCTGTCGTAGGTCTGCATTGGTCCTCCACTGTGAGTCTGAACGGTGAGTCAAACACCTCTTCCACCGTATGCACTGGGGCGCATCGGTCGCTTGTCCCAGGGCGCGCGATGGTTGCCCGGTGGCGCACCATCGCTGTAGGCCGCAGCGCACGCCGAAAACGCGAGGAGAGGAGACCACCCCGTCCGGGTGGTCTCCTCTCCTCGCGTGTTTTCGCTGGAGCAGCGGTTCTAGCGCACCGCTGAGTTCGAGGCGTCGCTGTTGGCGACGGCGGCGGCTTCAGACTGTTCCAGGTCGGTCTCCAGGTTCGCGTAGACGGCTGGCCGGTACTTCTTCAGCCAGGCGGCGGTCGCCAGTCCGGCGATGAGCACGAGGGGCAGAAGCCAGGGCAGCATCCCGATGATCGGGTTGTCCGAGCCCGCCATGTCCGGAAAGTTCAGGATGGCGAGGCCGACGATCACGAGCAGGCCGAGTCCGCCGAGCCCGGGAGCGATGAAGGTCTTCCAGATCCGCGAGTCCCGGGTGCGGCGGAAGTAGACGACGATCGACAGGGCGGCGAGCAGCTGCAGCACGAGGATGCCCAGGGTTCCGAAGCCGGTCATGCTCGCGGTGAGTGCCGCAATGGGGTCGAGCCCGGCAGCCCAATAAATGGCGGCGACGAGCGTTCCGAAGGCGAGCTGCACGATCGCGGCGTTCTGCGGCGAACCGGTCGAGGCCCGGGTCTGGCCGAGCGCCCGCGGCAAGACTCCGACGCGGCCCAGCGCATACAGGTACCGCGTGGCCGAGTTGTGGAGTGCGAGGAGTGCCGCAAACAGGCTGATCAGCAGAAGTACCATCATCACCTTGGTGAGGGTGTCGCCGAGGTAGTCCTGAGAGATGGTGAAGACCAGGTCGCCGGTGGAGAGGTGCTCAAGCGCGACATCCTGTGCCTGTGCGACGCCGATCGCGCTCACGATCGACCAGGTGGTGAATGCGGCGAACAGGCCGATGAAGGTGATGGCGATGTAGGTTGCGCGCGGGATGGTGCGGTTGGGGTCTTTCGCCTCCTCACTGAAGAGTGCCGTGGCCTCGAAGCCGATGAACGCGTTGGCGGCAAACAGCATGGCCAGGCCGAGCGACCCCGACAGGATGATCGACGGGTTGAAGACCTCGAAGCTGAGGCCGTGGCGGAACAAGACGGTGAAGTCCATCACCAGCAGGATCGAGATCTCCAGGACCAGGCACACGCCGAGGATCTTGGCGCTGAAGCCGATGCCCTTGCGGCTGAGCACGAAGACGAGAACGACCGAGATCAGGCTCCAGATCATCCAGTGCATGTCAATGCCGAAGACATCCTTCGCCACCATCGCCGTGAAGAAACCGCTGGTGCCGATGGCGCCGGCGACGAAGCAGTTGTAGCCGAGCATGGCGACGAAGCCCGCGACGAGGCCCATCGGGCGCCCCAGGCCCTTCACCACGAAGGCGTAGAAGCCGCCGGCGTTGACCAGGATCTTCGACATCTGCGCGTAGCCGACGGCGAAGAGCAGCAGCACGGCCATGACGAGCAGGAACGCGCCGACCATGCCGCCACCGTTGCCGACGGCGATGCCGATGGCGGCGATGACAATCATCCCGGTCAGGGGAGCGACGGCGGCCAGCACCAAAAAGACGATGCCGGGCACTCCGAGCACGTTCCTGGCGAGGCGGGTATTGCCTTCCGATCGCGACACTTCACTCATTCTGTTGTCCTTCTGCTCATTCAGGCGGATGCCAGGGCTGGCCGATGCGGGTATCTAGAATTCTCGGGCGCAGCCGCAGCTGGCTTTTGTCGGCAAGTGAGAGGCAGTTGACTTTGCGTGCAGAGCTTGTCGGTGAGTCGGTCTCAGGCGGCAGTATGGGGGAGAACGCGATTGATTGACCGACGGGAAAGAGAAGACATGGGCTACACCGGAGCGACCGTCGAGGGCAAGGTCGTTGTGATCACGGGCGGTGGAACCGGGATCGGCGCCGCAATTGCCGAGCGATTCGCGTCGGAGGGCGCTCGGGTCGTGATCGTCGGCCGGCGCCGTGCCCCGCTCGACGAGGTGGCCGCCCGCACCGGCGCCCTGGCGATCGTCGCCGATGCCAGCGACGGGGCACAAGCCACCGCCGCCGCCCGCCAGATCGTCGACACCTTCGGCTCCATCGACATCCTTGTCGCCAATGCCGGCGGCCACGGACTCGCGTCGGTCACCGACACCGACGATGCGGCGTGGGCGGCAAGCCTCCAGGCGAACCTGACGAGCGCCTTCGTGATCGCTCGGGCGGCACTTCCCGCGCTGATCGAGTCGCGCGGGGCGATCGTCGTGGTCTCCTCCCTGGCCGGTTTGTTCGCCGGGCCGGATGTCGCCGGGTACACGGTCGGCAAGCACGCGCTCATCGGACTGACCCGGTCGATGGCGCGCGACTACGGCAAGCGCGGAGTGCGGGTCAACGCGCTCTGCCCGGGATGGGTGCGCACGCCGATGGCCGACGAAGAAATGGATGCCCTCGGTCAGGCGGCAGGGCTGACCGGTCGTGAGGACGGCTACGCCCTCGTGACCAGGGATGTGCCGTTGGGGCGCGAGGCTCAGCCGTCCGAGATGGCCTCGATCGTGCGTTTTCTCGCTTCCGACGAGGCCTCGTACATGACCGGATCGGTCATCGTCGCCGACGGCGGCGCGCATGTGGTGGATCTGCCGACCCTGGCGTTCGAGCACGCGGGAATGTAGCGGCTGGACGGGGAGGCCGACTAGGAGGCTGGGCTGAATGCGCGGCTGCGCACCTCACTCGGCGGGAGGCCGTGTGCGGCTTTGAACACGCGGCTGAAGTGCGCGGCATCCACGAATCCCCAGCGGGCAGCGATGGCGGCAACCGGGCGGTCGGCGAGTGCGGGATTCAGCAGGTCGCGGTGGCACTGCTGCAAGCGCCGGCTGCGGATGAGTGATGAGACGGTGCATCCGTTCTCGTGAAAGAGTCCGTGCAGGTGGCGGGTTGAGATGAAGTGCGCGGCGGCGATCTGGGCGGGGTCGAGATCGACAGAGGCCAGGTTGTCGTCGATGTAGGTGCGAATGCGCTGCATGAGGGCCTGGTGCGGGGTGGTCGGCCCACGATCGATCGCGAGTTCTCGCGAGAACATCGTGGAGACGAGGTCCAGTGCGCTCTGTGAGAGCTGGGCGCCGGTGCTCCCGTTCAGCTGATCGAAGTTCTCGACGAGCTGGGCCAGGAAGGGAACGATGATGGCGCCGATCCCGTCCGAGCCGGACATCCGCACCGCGGTGAGCTGTCCGACGGCGTCGGCGGGAAGGTTGACCAGATGTTTCGGAAACATGATCACCATCGAGCGATACGCCTCGTCGAACACCAGTGAATACGGCCGGTGCGTGTCGTACACGGCGAGATCCCCCGGGCGCAGGACCGCTTCGCGGTTGTCCTGAATCAGAAGCCCGGTCCCTTTCAATTGCAGGCTGATCTTGAACGAGTCGCCGACACCGCCTCGGGCGATGAGCTCCGGTGTTCTCTCCACCGAATGGCGGGCAGCGCTGACCTCCGAGATGTGCACATCGCCGACGCTGACCGAGCGCAGCACCCCGCGAAACGAAGCGGTCTCCGAAGCCGAGGCGGTGACCTTCAGTGGCACGAAGGATTCGGAAACCGCGGTGCGGAACTCGTTGAAGGTGAGGGGTTTCGGGTTCGACGCCCGATTGTCGGTGGCACGGGGAGTGGGGGCGGCTAGGGAACGCTGCACGGGAACACCTCGAAAGCTCTCAGGATCGCTACTGCGGTGTATACGATCTGTGACAGGGATCCTAGCAGCGAACCCTGGAGTGACGCGTCTCTCAGCCGTTGGCTCCGTCATCGACCCGCCGCTTCCGCACCGAACCCGGGGATACACCTGGGCAAAATGCCGTTGACGGCCGTCTGGGTGCGCCGCGTACTCTGATCAGCATTGCCGACTCATGTTTGAGTCGATGCCGACGAAGGAGTCAAGGATGTCAACAGTTGTACTCGAGCGCCCGAGGGTAAGGATGAGCCCCGAACTGCGCAGAGTGGCATTCGCCACCGTCATCGGCACGACAATCGAGTGGTACGACTTCTTTCTCTATGCGAGCGCCGCCGGGCTCGTCTTCGCGCAGCTCTTTTTTCAGCCGGCCGGACCGCAAGCCGCGATCCTGCTCTCCTTCGCCTCCGTCGGAGTGAGTTTTCTCTTCCGGCCCCTCGGCGCTTTTCTTGCCGGCCACTTCGGTGACCGGCTCGGCCGCCGAGTCGTGCTGGCCGTCACTCTGATCATGATGGGTTCCTCGACGGTGCTGATCGGCCTGTTGCCGACCTACGCCCAGATCGGCATCGCCGCCCCGGTGCTGCTGATGCTGCTGCGCATTCTGCAGGGAATCTCAACCGGTGGCGAGTGGGGTGGCGCCGTGCTGATGGCCGTCGAGCATGCGCCCGACGGACGGCGGGGTCGTTTTGGCGCGTTCCCCCAGATCGGCGTCCCGATCGGCTTGCTTCTCGCATCCGGCATGCTGGCCCTGATGACCGGCGTGATCTCACCCGGTGAGGCCTTCCTCGAGTGGGGTTGGCGCGTTCCGTTCCTGCTCAGCTTTGTGCTGATCGTCGTCGGCTTCATCGTGCGCCGCAGCGTTGATGAGAGCCCGGTCTTCACCGAGATTGCCAAGCGCAAGCAGCAAAGCAAGATGCCGGTTGCGACGCTGTTTCGCAAGCACTGGTTGTTGGTGATTCTGGCCGCTCTCACCTTCGCGGGTAACAACGCCGCCGGCTACATGACAACGGGCGGGTACATCCAGAACTACGCGACAAACCCCGACGGGCTGGTGGGGATGGAACGCACCCCGGTGCTGCTCGCCGTCACCGGTTCGGCCGTTGTCTGGCTCGCCATGACCTGGATCGCCGGTGGCGTGTCAGACCGTATCGGGCGACGCAACACCTACATCATCGGCTGGTGCGTGCAGCTGACGACGGTGTTCCTGCTCTTCCCCCTCGTGAACACCGGGAACGTCTGGCTCCTGTTCCTCGGACTTTCGCTCTTCACAATCGGGAATGGTTTCACTTACGGTCAGCAGGCCGCGTTCTTTGCTGAATTGTTCCCGGCTTCGATCCGTTTCTCCGGCGTCTCGATCACGTATGCACTCGGGGCGATCCTCGGTGGCGCCTTTGCGCCGTTGATCGCGACCTGGCTCGTGCAGCAGTCCGGAACTGCGTTCTCCGTTGCGGTCTACATCGCAGTACTGACGGTCATCGCTTTCGCCGCGACGCTCGTGTTGCGTGATCGCACGGGCATCCCGCTGGGGCCGGACCACGAAGCAGAGCAGTCTGTCGGGCAGATCTACGGAATGAAGCATTCGGCCGATGCCGTGACCGCAGGCAGCGCGGGTTACTAGGGCGCCCGACAACAGTCGCGCCCGACAACAGCACGCCCCCTCTCCGTTTCGACGGGAGGGGGCGTGCATGGTTGTTAATCGCCTAGACGGCTGTCGCCGCCGGATTCGGCCAGTCGAGGCCGAGAACACAGTCAATGATCGCCTTCGCCCGCACGGTGAGAACGCTGCTCTCCGGCCAGACCACGTAGACGCCAACCGGTGCAGGAGCCGGGCTGATCTCTTTCATCACGAGGGGCAAACCTTCGTAGCTGAAGTCGTTAGCCGGGCGTTGCACGAGCACGCTCCAACCGAGTCCCCGTGCCACGAGGGAACGCACCATCTCGTAGCTCGACGTGCGATGCCCGATCAGGGGATGGAATCCGGCGGCCTGAAACACGCCCAGCGTGTGTTCTTGGCTGGGTTGAGCGTCAAGCAGTACGAATGGCTCGTCGGCCAGCTGCTCCAGTCTCACGCTCGGTTCGGCGGCGAGTGGGTGGTCGGCTGGCAGCAGAATGTGCATTCTCACCTGATGGAGTAGCACCCGGTTCAGACGCCCCGCCAATTGCATGTCGTATACCGCTGCGAGGTCGATTTGCCCATCATCGAGACCGCGCAGCAGAGCGTCCTGCGTTGCCTCGACGAGATTCAGCGTGATATCCGGATGCTGTCTGCCGATTTCATCGAGGATCCGCGGCACAATCGTCGGTGCCAGAGAGAGGTAGCAGCCGAGCGTGACAGGGCCGCGCAGTGCGTGGTCGGGGAGGTCGGACACATGCCGGATCTCGTCGGCTGCGCGGAGCACGAGACGCGCCTGGTCGAGCACGGCCAGGCCGTTCGGAGTGAGGGTGACCCCGTGGGCTTTGCGGCGGATGAACAAGGCGGCGCCCACGCTTGATTCAAGGTCGGTGAGCGCGGCGGCGAGCGCCGACGCCGACACATGGAGGCGTAGCGCGGCATCCGAAATGCTGCCGGCCTCCGCAATCCCGACGAAGTAGGTCAGCTGCCGCAGAGTGAAGTCAGCCATTCAGTCGAGCTCGCTCGTCGAATCCGTCGCGTCTCTCATCAACCCATGTGGCGGCATTGCTGAACTCCGTGCAGTGATGGTGTGAAGCCGGTACCTGGCTGTTTCAATAGTAGAACATAGAATTCGAATACCGAACGAGTCCGGCGCATCCGTTGCCCGCCCGCGCACGCGGATTGCGCGCCTGCGCGAGATCTGGCCGCTCGACATTTGCAACTCAGACGCGGTAGTTATGCTCGAACCGAATCATTAATGACGATGAAGGAGTCCCCGTGAATGAGTCACGCGAAATCGAACTGTTGGCCCGCGTTCCCGACAAATTGTTCATCGGGGGCCAGTGGGTCGAAGGCCGCTCCGGCCGCTCAATCGCAGTGACCGACCCGGCCACCGGCAAGACCATCAAGACCATCGCCGACGCCGGCGTCGAAGACGGCGCCGCCGCTCTCGACGCCGCCGTTGCCGCACAGGACAGCTGGGCGGCGACCCCGCCCCGGGTGCGCGGCGAGATCCTGCGTCGTGCGTTCGACCTGATGCAGGAACGCAAACAGGACTTCGCCCTGCTGATGACACTCGAGATGGGCAAGCCGCTCGCCGAGGCGCTCGGCGAGGTCGCCTACGGCGGCGAATTCCTGCGCTGGTTCAGCGAAGAAGCGGTGCGTATTACGGGTCGCTACGGCTCGAACCCCGAGGGCACCGGCCGCATGATCGTCACCCAGGTTCCGGTCGGCCCCTGCTTCCTGATCACCCCGTGGAACTTCCCGCTCGCGATGGCGACCCGCAAGATCGCCCCCGCGCTCGCCGCCGGCTGCACCGTTGTCATCAAGCCGGCCTCGCTCACCCCGCTGACCACGCTCCTGTTCGTCGCGCTGCTCGAAGAAGCGGGCCTGCCCGCCGGCGTCGTCAACGTGATCACCACGTCGACCTCCGGTGCGGTCTCCGATCCGATCATCGCCGACCGTCGCCTCCGCAAACTCAGCTTCACGGGCTCGACCCCGGTTGGCCAGGCGCTCATCCGCCAGTCGGCCCAGAGCGTGCTGCGCACCTCGATGGAACTCGGCGGCAACGCGCCGTTCGTGGTCTTCGAAGACGCCGACCTCGACAAGGCCGTCGACGGGGCCATCGCGGCGAAGTTCCGCAACATCGGCCAGGCGTGCACGGCGGCCAACCGGTTCATCGTGCACGAGTCGATCGCCGACGAGTTCGCCCGCCGGGTCACCGAGCGAGTCAACGGCTTCGCGATCGGTCGCGGCACCGAAGAGGGCGTCGTCATCGGCCCGCTGATCAACGACAAGGCAGTCGCCAAAGCTGACGAGCTGGTTCAGGATGCCGTGGGCCGCGGGGCCACGCTGCTCACCGGCGGTTCGGCGATTGCCGGCGAGGGTACCTTCTACCAGCCGACCGTGATCAGCGGCGTGATCGCGGGCAGCAGCATCCTGCGTGAAGAGATCTTTGGACCGGTGCTTGCGATCGCCTCGTTCACCGACGAGGAGGACGCCCTGCGCCTCGCGAACGACACCGAATACGGCCTCGTCAGCTACGTCTACACCAAGGATCTCGCCCGCGGCCAGCGCATGATCGAACGCCTGCAGACCGGAATGATGGGCCTGAACATGGGCGTCATCTCCAACGCGGCGGCCCCGTTCGGCGGGGTCAAGCAGTCGGGTCTGGGCCGGGAGGGTGGCCTCGAGGGAATCCATGAGTACCTCTCGACGAAGTACACGCTGACGCCGGATCCGTTCGCGGTCTAGCGAAGCAGTCCCACCAGTCTCACCAGTCTCACCAGTCACGCGCTCTTCTCGCGCGTGCGCTCACATCGTCGCCTCGACCCACCGGCAGGCGACGGTTCGGGCGCACGCGCGTGTTGAATCTGCAGCGTGCATCTCGCCTTCTTCTCGCCACTGTCGCTTCTCATCCATCTCTCTCCGTCACGCGCTCTTTTCGCGCGTGCGCTCGTATCGTCGCCTTGATCCACCGGCAGGCGACGATTCGAGCGCACGCGTGGGCGTGGGTCTCGCACTCGCGACGAACCGGGCCGGCCTCGAGGCGCTCGATAAGATCGACGGATGCCCGTCATCGAGATTTCCGACCTCAGCGATCCGCGATTGTCGGACTACTCGCACCTGACGGATGTCGCTCTCAAGAAGGCGAGCAGCACCGAGCACGGTCTTTACCTCGCCGAGTCGGCGCTCGTGCTCGAGCGGGCGTTGCGTGCCGGGCACCGGCCGCGTTCCGTTCTCGCCCTGGGCGGTACCGTCGACGAGGCGATCGCTCTCGTCGGCGACGACGTGCCCATTTTCTCGGGGCCGGGGGAGCTCCTCGCCGAGCTGACCGGGTACATCCTGCACCGCGGCCTGATCGCCTCGATGCACCGGCCGGCGCTGCCCGACCTTGACGAATTGCTCGACGGCGCCCGCCGCATTGTGATCCTCGAGAACGTGGCCGACCCGACCAATGTCGGCGCCATCTTCCGTTCGGCCGGCGCGATCGGCGCCGACGCGATCCTCGTCACACCGCGCTGCTCCGACCCGTTCTACCGGCGGGCCATTCGCGTCTCAATGGGCACGGTGCTGCAAGTGCCGTGGACCCGCACCGGAGACTGGGCGTCAACCCGTGAGGTGTTGACCCGGCACGGGTTTCACGTCGCCGCGCTTGCGTTGACCCCGGATGCGGTGAGCCTGCGCGATTTTCAGGCCACCGGCTACGAGAAACTCGCGTTGGTGCTCGGTGCCGAGGGCCCGGGCCTGACCGACGACGCCCTCGCCGCCTCGGACACCGTGGTGCAGATTCCGATGATGCACGGAATCGACTCGCTCAACGTGGCGGCGGCCAGCGCCGTGGCGATGTGGGCGCTGTCGGCCTAATCATCCGTGTTCTCGGTGGCTAACTCAGGAAATCCGGTTGCGCGGCCCAACTCCATCGCACTAGTCCGAGGCCTCCGGAGGTGCGCAGTCCCGGATTACCTGAATTAGCCACACTCACTTCGGCAGACTTTTCAACTTCGCAGGCGCGCAAGCAAACAAACAGCACCACCCTCTACGCTGGACCCCATGAGCAACGATGCCGTCATTGTCGATGTTGTCCGCACGCCGTCAGGCCGGGGAAAACCGGGCGGTGCGCTCTCCAGCGTGCACCCGGCCGACCTCCTCGCCGGCGTGCTCGGCGAACTGGTCGCCCGCAATGACCTCGATCCGGCCCTCGTCGATGACGTGATCGGCGGATGCGTCAGCCAGGTCGGCGAGCAGAGCTACAACGTCACGCGCACCGCATTGCTCAGCGCCGGCTTCCCCGATTCGGTGCCGGGAACCACCATCGACCGGCAGTGCGGCTCCAGCCAGCAGGCGGCGGCCTTCGCCGCGCAGGGCGTGATCGCCGGAGCCTACGACGTGGTCATCGCCTGTGGCGTCGAATCGATGAGCCGCGTGCCGCTCGGCTCCTCCGTTGGAGTCGGCGAGTACCGCCAAGACCCGTTCGGCTCGCTCATGCACGAGCGCTACCCGAAGGGACTGGTCAACCAGGGCGTCTCCGCCGAGCTCATCAACCAGAAGTGGGGCCTCGACCGCGACGAGCTCGACGCCTTCGCCGCCCGCTCCCACCAGCTCGCCGCAGCGGCAGCGGCCCGCGGCGACTTCGGCCGCGAACTTCTCAGCATCACCACCCCCGACGGCACGATCGTGAGCGCCGACGAGACGATCCGGGCCGGGACCACCGTCGAATCCCTCGCCGGACTCAAGCCCGCGTTCTACAGCGAGAAACTCGCCCAGCGCTTCCCCGACCTCGACTGGCAGATCACGCCAGGCAACTCGTCGCCGCTCACCGACGGAGCCTCCGCCACCCTGATCATGAGCGCCGCGCGCGCCGAACAGCTCGGCCTCACCCCGCGCGCCCGCTTCCACAGCTTCGCGGTCACCGGAAGCGACCCGCTGCTCATGTTGACGGGTGTGATCCCGGCGACCCGGCGCATCCTCGACCGCGCGGGCCTCAGCATCGACGACCTCGACGCCTACGAGGTCAATGAGGCGTTCGCCTGCGTGCCGTTGGTGTGGCAGCGCGAACTCGGCGCCGACCTGGCCAAACTCAATCCCCGCGGCGGGGCGATCGCCCTCGGGCACGCACTCGGCTCCTCGGGCACCCGCCTGCTCGGCACCCTGCTGAACGAACTCGAAGCCACCGGCGGCCGCTACGGCTTGCAAACCATGTGCGAGGGCGGCGGCATGGCCAACGCGACAATCATCGAAAGGCTCTGACCATGTTGATTCACGGATGCGCTGCACTCGTCACCGGCGGGGCCTCGGGTCTCGGCCTGGCCACGGCCACTGCCCTGCACGACGCCGGGGCATCGGTCGTCTTGTTCGACCTTCCCGGGGCGCCGGGCGAGCAGATCGTCGAGGCGCTCGGCGGGCGAGCACGCTTTGTCGCCGGGGATGTCACCAAAGCCGCCGAGGTGCAGGCGGCAGTGGATGCGGCAACCGCGATCGGTCCGTTGCGAATCGTCGTCAATTGCGCCGGCATCGCGACCGGTGCACGCACCGTCGGCCGGGAGGGCCCGATTCCGCTTGAGGAATTCGAGCGGGTCATCCGGGTCAATCTCGTGGGAACCTTCAACGTCATCAGACTCGCCGCCGCGGCAATGCAAGCCACAGAACCGACCGGGGAAACCCCGGAGCGCGGGGTCGTCGTCAACACGGCGTCCGTCGCGGCATTCGATGGGCAGATCGGGCAGGCCGCCTACTCTGCGTCGAAGGGCGGCGTCGCCGCTATGACCTTGCCACTGGCGCGGGAGTTCGCGCAGACGCTGATCCGTGTGATGACGATCGCGCCCGGAACCTTCGACACCCCGATGCTGAAAGGGCTGCCGCAGGAGGTGCGTGATTCACTGGCGGCGCAGGTTCCGCATCCGTCGCGTCTCGGCGACCCCTCTGAGTACGCGGCGCTCGTCTGCCACATCGTCGAGAACTCGATGCTGAACGGTGAGACGATTCGTCTTGATGGGGCGATCCGGATGCAGCCGCGCTAACCGTTTACGCAAGCGCGAATTTCGAGAGGCGTCTCGAACTCCGAGCGCGTCGTCAGGCCGGCTCGAGCATCCAGAAACCCCTGACATCTGTATGTGCTCGAGCCACGCCCGACGCTACGAATCATGCGCACTAAAAAGTGTACGTGACGTTTCACATATGCGCGAATGGGGGAAAAGCGGGGGATGTGTGCGGAGCGCGGGCGCCCAATCTCCATGAGCAATCGTCACATCACTCAATGGTAGGCGCCGTCGGACCGTCCGGCTAGCTGTACTGCCCAGGGACGTTGGTTGACTCGGTGTGACGACTCGCTGTAGTCATTGACGAAAGGGTGAGGGTCTCCGGTTCACAGTGGTGTTGCTTAGACATTCACTAAAACCAGGAGACCCTCATGTCCCACGCTAATGCTGC